>JAHEMX010000026.1:0-11222 GCA_024643445.1 Desulfobulbaceae bacterium
GTTTGAATGCAGGACATGCGACAGCCAGGCCGCGTCAAAGGAGTGGTCGCCGAACGGGTCACGGTTAAAATCACCGGCACGAAAATCAATCCGTCCGGACAAGTCAAACGAGGCAACGGTCTTCCGCATGAACGGTTCGGTTGTTGAGCGGTCGAACACTACCGCCCTCAGCTGAGGATTGGCCCGGCAGAAGTGGATGGCAAAAGTGCCGGGCCCGCCGCCGAGATCGAGCAGCCGGCGTTTTCCGCTCAGGTCGATGACACCGGCTATCAGCGGAGCCGTTCCCATGGCCAGATTGAACATGCCCATCAAAAAGCTTTCCCGCTCGACCTGCTCTCCGAACGATCGTTTTTCAATCGGTCCTCCCGACCGGACAGCCCGGTCAAGCTGGGCCCAGCCGTCAAGGAGGTGGTGATGGTGCAAGATGATATGCCCGACATAGCCGGGAGAATCTTTTGACAGCAGTTCATGGATGCCCGGACCGTTCTGATAAAACGGGCCCGATTTATCAAGCAGTTCCATCCCGCACAGCGCGTTGAGCAAAAACTCGGTTCCCCGCTTATCGCTGTCCAGTGCCCGGGCAATTGAATCAAGAGATTTCCTCTGTGTTCCCAGTATAGTAAAGATGTCCAGTCTTACCGCCGCCTGCAGCGTGCAACCGCGCCAGTACGCGCTTGACATGCCGATCAGTCGGCCGCTGTTCCATTTACCGTTCATTTCACCCCCTGGCTGCCCGGCTGAAGTTACTCTCAACTTTACCATACACGATTATGGATAAACTTTGTAGACGGTACAGTGGCTGGCAAAAAGCATTTCAGCTGACCAGCGTCTGCATGACCACCCAGGCGAGAAAAGCATACCTGATCGATTTACCGAGGATGACCAGGACCGAAAAGGGCAGGAGACGGGCCTTGAACAGGCCGGCAACAAGGCAGAGGGGATCACCGATGATCGGCAGCCAGGAGAGGAGCAGGGACCAGATACCCCAGCGGCGATAGAGTCGTTTCGCCCGGTTTTCTTCGACAGGGGAGATGCGCAGAACACGGGAAAAAAGTCCGGCCGATCCCCAGCGGCCGATGTAATAGGTCGTGCAGGCCCCGAGAAAATTACCGGCTGTGGCCACCCAGACAACCGTTGTTGCCGGGTAGCCGTTGACGATCAGAACGCCAAGCAGCCACTCCGAACCGAGCGGTACCAGCGTTGCCGCAAGAAAGCTGAGGCAGAAGAGGGCAAAAAGGGAGTGCTCGCTAACAAAGGGTTCCACGCTGAACCATCAGAGGAAAATTGGTTGAACGATGCACGATTGTATTATTGCTTGGTTCCGGTGATCTGCTGATGGTTGTGCTCATCCATGCCCCGCCGACTGGTTGATGGCACAGATGGCCGCTCCGACCGCGTTACCGACCTCGAAATGTTCAGGAAATTCGACGCTGGTGGATAATCTTGCGGCAACGGCCGGCAGAAAAAAACGGGCCGCCGCACCGAGGCCGATCAGCGGAATCTTCAAAGCAAAACTGATGTCCAGGACTGGGTTGCTCCGGTATTCGAGTACACTTGCCAGCGAGGTTCCCCATGTTTTTTGGGCGACATAGCTGATAATGAGGGAGCAAATGGACTCTTCGGTGCGTTCGACTACCTGCCGGCAGAACGATTGCTGATCGGTTCCTGCAAATTCGGCCAGCACCGCCGCCGCGGACGAGCTCCTGGACGGGTCGCCAAAGCGGGCCAGGCCAAGAACATGCAGGGCATCGGTTGGCGTGAAGCCGGTTTCCTGGATGAGGTGGACTCTGGCGAGCTGCTCCAGCCGTCGATCCAGCGCCATGGCGCTGAGGCCTGATCTGCTTCTGAGTTCAGCACTGGTTGCCGGTCCATGCTCACGGAGATCATTCAGGACCGGATCATCTCCCGGCCTTGCTGAGCTGGATGGAGCCGTCAAAGCAATACAGCGGGCTGCGTTTTCAGGACCGATCCATGCGGCCGGATCCGGTATGTTTCCCGTCATGCATAAGGGTCTGACGCGGCCGGGACCGATGGAAAAACTCCCGTCATGGTGCAGAACGACGAGGCTGTCTCCGCCGATACCTCCGGTATACATATCAACCGAGGGCATATGGGTGACCCATGAAGCAATAGTGCAGCCGTCCGGGGCCATGACCGGTTGACCATCTTCGATCATGGCGATGTCGGTTGTCGTGCCGCCCACATCAACGACAAGGGCTTTTTTTCTGCTTTGCTGTGCGCCGAACAGTGCCGTGCAGGCCGGACCGCTGGCAACTGTTATACCTGACTGATGCAGTGCTTCAGCCGGTGGGATCGCCAGACCGTTACCGGTGATGATAAAAAGTGAAGCATCCAGCTCCCGTTCCTTCATGGCTTCTGCGACACTGGTGATAAATGTCTGCATGAGCGGCATTAACTTGGCGTGCAGAGCCGCGGTTGCCGCCCGCTCTTTCATGCCGGCCTGGTCACTGGCCCGGTGTGAACAGAAGACCGGTTTCGGGTCTATCATCGAGATGGCCTTTTCAGCCACCAGCTCATGGGCCGGATTGACCATCGACATGGCCGAGCACACGGCATAGGCATCCACCTCCTTGCCGAGACGCGAAAGGGTTTCCACCAGATATTCGATCTCGAGCGGTTCTTCTTCAACGCCCTGGATGGTGTGTCCGCCCTTCAGGTAGAGGACGGCGGTGACGGGCAGCTTGAAATGTTTTACGTAGCCGATGACAAAGAGACCGACGCGGGCCCCCTTGTTCTCTACCACACTGTTGGTGGCAAGGGTGGTGGAAACGGCGATGCGGCCGATCTGCCCGGGTGAAACACCCGATTTTTCAAGGATGGCGGAAAGGCAGCAGGCAACGCTATCATGCAGCCGGTCAAGTGTGGTCGGGACCTTGACCGAGGCCAGTACCGCTTTACTCTGCACCTCGATAAGTGCACCGTCCGTGCAGGTGCCGCCGGTATCAATGCCGATAATATAACGGGACATAGAAAATGCTTACAGGTAAAGGTTTGGAGATTGTGTCTGTGCTGAAATGAGCAATTATGTTCTAAATCTCTAAATCGAGGCGCTCAATAAATTTAACCGCAACCATATAGTTGCTATTCCGAGGATTAAACATTTAGAGCAACGAAGAGTTAGGGGAATAAGGGCATTTCCGGACAGACACTAGATAACTTTTCGGTGCGGGCAATTATACTGTTGTTGTCCCCTCTTGGCCACGAAGAAAAACGGCTTGCCGGGTTGCTGCCCGGCAAGCCTGACCTGCCCTACCGAGCCGGCGCGTGCTGCGGTGGTACTTGTTTCGACCCGATCTCTGTTGTAAGATGACGCACTTAATAACTTATAAGGGTACCTTGAATAATGAGTTGCTCACCCGATCTCTCTGGTATGGTTGCGGAAAAATTTTCCGCAGGCCTTGGTCTTGAGTGAACAATTCCATGAGCAAAAGTACCCGTGAGCCGGCAACGGATGATGAACCCCCAGGATGCTATGGATTATCTTGCTATCACAGAAAAATGTTTTGTCGTTTTCGGTCTTGCCAACAAAAAATCGATTGCCGCCGCCATCGCCTCGACCCTTCGTGACGCTGGAGCCCGGGTGATTCTAGTGGTGCGCACTGAAGAGCGCAGGAAGACCGCCCGCAAGCTCTTCCCCGGATGTACGGTCTTTACCTGTGACGTTGAAGAGGAAGAGCAGATCAGACGGGTACGGGATGAGATTGGCGCAGAGATTGGCGCAACCGATGGCGGCCGCCTTGACGGCATCGTGCACTCGATTGCCTTTGCAAATTATTCACACGGATTGACACCGTTTCATGCAACCGACAAAAAGGATTTTCTCCAGGCGGTAGACATTTCCTGCTTTTCACTCATTTCAATTGCCAACTACTTCAAAGATATTCTGGCTCCCGATGCATCGGTGGTAACCATATCCATCTCGACGACGAAAATGGCGGCGGAGAATTACGGCTACATGGCGCCAATCAAGGCCGCTCTTGACTCCTCGCTGTGCTTTCTCGCCAAAAGTTTCTCGGAATTTTCTAAAATACGTTTTAACGCGGTTGCACCGTCACTGCTGAAAACATCCGCATCTGCCGGGATTCCGGGGTATGTCGAGAGCTATCTTTTTGCGGAAAAGGCAATGCTGCGTAAAGAGGCCCTGAAAACCCGGGAGGCCGCCGACACGGCGGTCTTTCTGCTGTCAAATCGATCTTCAGGAATCAACTGCCAGACGATTGTCGTTGACGGCGGCATGTCGGTGAATTACTTCGACCGGGAAATCATCAGGAAATCAGTCAGCTGAACCTTAAGAAAAATGAGGATTTTAGCTCAAAATCAAACCATGCGAAAAATTTTACCGTAGGCTCCCTGAAAGAAGTGCCCTTGGGGTGCAGATACTTACTATTCCGAAGTTAAAATTTTGAGAATAACGCCGAGTTTGGGTGAAAAGACCATTTTGCAAGAGGTTCAGCCGAAAATAATATAAAGACGAGACCATATGAGACCTTACCCGGATAACCGATTCATTGTCGAGGCGGAAAAATGTATCAGGTGCGGTGAATGTGTCAGCGATTGCCCGGTCAACATGCTTGTCATCGGTGACGAGCCTCCCGCTGTTGCCGCAGGCAGGGAGAGGGATTGTATCGGCTGTCAGCATTGCCTTGCCGTATGTCCGACGGGTGCCGTCTCGGTTCTTGGTCTGCAGGCCGCCGATTCACTGAAACTTGACGGTAATCCAGTACCTTACCGGCAGATGGAACGGTTGGTCAAAGGACGCCGTTCGGTCAGGCGCTATCTGGATGAAAATATCGATCCCGCACTTATCACCCAGATCCTTGAAATCGCCGGGCATGCCCCGTCGGGCAGAAACGAACGCCGGCTACAATTCAGTGTTGTCGACGACCGGGAGGTGATGAACCAGGTTCGTCATCGCACCATGGACCTGCTGGCAGCGTCGATAAACGGCGATTCGCTGCCGTCCGGCTATCGGTTTTTTAAATCTATTGTCAATGGCTGGCAGGCCTATCAGGCTGATACCATTTTCCGCTGGGCACCCCATTTGCTCGTTGCCTCTGCAGCCCGGGAAAGCGCAGCCCCGGAGCAGGATGCGATCATAGCACTGAGTTATTTTGAAATCGTGTGTCAAAGTGCTGGTATCGGGACCTTATGGAACGGAATGGTGAAAATGACCATGACGCTTGTTCCCGAACTGAGGGAAATGCTCGGGGTACCGCGTGATCATCAGATTGGCTTTGCCATGAGTTTTGGCAAGCCGGCAGTGCATTATGCCCGGACAGTACAGCATAACCATGGATTGATTCAGCGGGTAAAACCGCTCCATACCCAAACTGATCCGCTTTCTGATCCGCAAATAACAGCGGCCGGGGCTAAGTGATCTCCGGTTTACAGGTTTATCGGCTGTTCCGGTGTAATGATAAAGCCGCTGCCGCTTGCTCCGCCGCATCTGCCGGAGATGCCTGTAGTAAAATCAATCGTGATGCTTTTGCACCACGCAATCAGGTTGCTGTCGACAATTACCGGGATTTCATCCAGCTGATAGATAACGTCTGTTTCCCTGACGTCATCCACGATAATACCGAGGCATGGACTGCCTGCACCACCGCCCATGACGGCAATACGGATTGCAGCCTCCCTGCTATCCTGTGCGGACAATAGTTCACTCAGTTTCTCGAGGGCCTGCTCGCTCACTTCAAGCATCTTGCGGTCTCCTTTGTTTAACCCGAAAATTTCATGAACATTTTTTAATCGAATCTCTAACTATTTGAAATCAAATTATCTAGATACGAAAATTGTAAAATAATACCGGGTACGTTTTGTGCCCCGTGCGCGGGCTCAACTCGTGAAATGTTCGGCTTAATCCCTGCTGCACCGGCAAGCAGTCACTCCGGGCATCTTCCACAAGGTGAAGACAGAAAAAGCCCGAAGCGCAAGGCTCCGGGCTTTTTCTGCAGAAGTCTGAATCGTTATGCTTAGAGCAGGGCGAGCAATACTCCGGCGGCAACGGCCGAGCCGATAACGCCGGAAACGTTGGCACCCATCGCGTGCATGATCAGGTGGTTCTGGGGGTTTGCTTCCAGACCGACCTTGTTAACCACCCGCGCAGCCATCGGCACGGCGGAAACACCAGCTGCACCGATAAGCGGATTCACTGGGGTCTTGGACAATTTGTTCATCAGTTTTCCCATCAGCACCCCGCCTGCGGTGCCAATGCCAAAGGCGATCATGCCGAGGACAAGGATGCCAAGCGTCTCCATGTTGAGAAACTTGTCAGCGGAGAGTTTACTGCCGACACCGAGTCCGAGAAAAACAGTAACGGTGTACATCAGCGGTCCCTTGATGGTATCAGACATACGGTCAATGACACCGACCTCCTTGGCCAGGTTGCCCAGCATGAACATGCCGATCAGTGGCGCGGCGGTTGGCAGCAGGAAGGCGCAGATGCCGAGAACAAGAAGCGGCAGCATTATTTTTTCAAGCTTTGAAACATGGCGCAACTGCACCATTTTTATCCGGCGTTCCTCAGGGGTTGTCAGCCATTTCATGATCGGGGGCTGGATGATCGGCACCAGCGCCATGTATGAATAGGCAGCGATGGCGATGGATCCGAGCAGTCGCGGCGACAGGCGGGCCGACAGGAAAATAGCGGTCGGCCCGTCAGCACCGCCGATGATGCCGATTGATGCCGCATCGCGTATCGAGAAATTGATGCCCGGGATGTAATCGGACAACATCAACGCACCAAGAAGCGTAACAAAGATGCCGAGCTGGGCAGCCCCGCCAAGCAGGATGGTCTTGGGGTTGGCGATCATCGGACCGAAATCGGTCAGGGCCCCGACCCCCATGAAGATCAGCAGTGGAAAGATACCGGTAACGATGCCGACCTCATAGATATAATAGAGGATGCCGCCCGGTTCTGAAATCCCGGCAAGCGGGATGTTGGAAAGGATCGCGCCATAGCCGATGGGGATGAGCAGCAACGGTTCAAATCCCTTGAAAACACCGAGATAGAGCAGGGTGAGACCCACGCAGATCATCAGGAGTCTGCCGATACCGACCGTCCAGTCCTTATGCAGCTGGCCGTCAATGATGCCGCGGATACCCGTTGTAGCAAACAGATCGGTGGCAAGTGTAGCGATGTTCGGCAGTTCCTGGTTCTGGGTGATTTTCGGCCGGTCGGCAACGATAGCCGCGGCTTCAATCGTTCCGATAAGGGTGCCTTCGGTGATCTTCTGATAGGAAGAGACCTCAATGGAGGCCACCGTTCCCGAGACCCCGGCCTTTAAATTGATTATTGTCCCGTCTTCAGCCTTGAGCACCGCCAGCATGTCCCCGCTGTAAACCTTGTTACCGGGTTCCACATCAAGACGGATTACCTTTGCATCGGATGGCGAGACGATCGAAACTATATCCTGCGCAGCCCCTGCTGAGGAAAATGCAGCAAGGCAAGCGCCGAGTAATATGAACAGAATGATTTTCGTTTTCATAGTTATTTCATCATCCAAACCTTGCGCGCTGATGCGCCGTCAGCCAGCACATCAGCACGAGGTGAAGCAGTCGCCTGCCGTTTAGCTAATAGTGAAGAGCAGGTCGGAAGCCTGGACAGTATCGCCTGCCAAAATATTTACCGATGCAATTTTGCCGTCACAGGGAGACTTAACCTCTGATTCCATTTTCATCGCTTCCAGGATCAGCAAAGGCTGGTCTTTCTTGACCGTATCCCCGACACTTACCAGGATTTTCATAACGTTGCCCGGCGTCGGAGCTTCCACCTCGGTTCCGCCGCTAACGGGTGCTGCTGCAGCAGGAGCAGCGGCAGCAGCGGCAGCCGGAGTTGCCTGTACGGCGGCACCGCTGCCTTCTGCGACCGAGACGTTGTACACCCGGTTGTTGACCGTGATTGCGTATGAACGCGGCCCGGCCGCAGGTGCGGCGGGTGCTGCTGCGGCTGCCCTTGCTGCCGGTTTTGCCGGTGCAGCCTCTGCGTCTGTTTTTTTACGGATATTTGTTTTGGCGTTGCCGAGCAGATAATCAAGCCCCTTCTGCTCACAGCTGGCAATGATGAAAATGTTTTCATCGGTGACCGGAAGCTTGTTCTCTTCAAGTATTTTTGTGGCCTTTGGAATTCCGGGCTCAAGGATATCGAGCGGATCGTCGGTAAAGACCGGTTTGCCAAGCTGCTCGGATGCCAGTTCGACAATTTTCGAGTCCGGCGGAGAAGGTGTCTTGCCGAAGTAGCCGAGTACCATGTTGCCGTAATTCGGGTTGATCACTTTCCACTTGCCCTGGGTGACATTGAGGTAAGCCTGCTGGAAGTAGAACTGGGATACGGGCGTGACCGATGAGCCGAATCCGCCGAGACGGATGACCTCGGACATTTCCTTGATGACCTGCGGATAATAATGCAGCGTGCCGGTATCACGCATCATCATCGTGTTCGCCGTCAACGCGCCGCCCGGCATCGGAGACAGGGTGATGGTCGGGGATACCATCTTTGCTTCGGGAGGAAAGAAATAATCCTCCATGGCCTTTTCAAAGGCCTCTTCAGCGGCGAGCACCTTCTCGTAATCGAGATCAAGGGTGAAGTCGGTTCCTTTCAAAACGTGCATCATCGACAGGATATCCGGCTGACAGGTACCGCCGCTGACCGGGCTCTTGGCCAGATCGACACCGTCGGCGCCGCCCTCGATGGCCGCCAGGTTCTGTGAAATGCCGATTCCGGCCGTATCGTGGGTATGGAACCAGAGCGTAGTTCCTTCGGAAACCATCTTGCGGGCACCTTTGAGGGTGTCATACACCTTCTTCGGGTTGGCCGTACCGGTAGCATCTTTGAAGCAGATTGAATGGTAAGGAATATCCGAATCGAGGATGTTCTTCAGTCGATCGAGGTAAAACTCGGCCGTGTGAGCTCCCTCGCATCCCGGCGGCAGATCCATGACCGTGACGACAATCTGGTGATGCAGACCATGATGGGCAATGCGTTCACCTGAGTACTCAAGGTTTCTGATGTCGTTAAGAGCGTCGAAGTTTCTGATGGTTGTCATGCCGTGTTTTTTAAACATTTTGGCATGCAGGTCGATAATGTCCCGGGGCTGCTGACTCAGGGCGACAACGTTGATACCACGGGCAAGTGTCTGCAGGTTGGCATCGGGGCCCACTTCGGCGCGGAAACGATCCATCATGTCAAAGGCCGATTCACCACAATAGAAAAAGAGGCTCTGGAACCGAGCACCACCGCCGGCTTCGATATGGGTGATACCGGCGTCAACGGTAGCCTGCACGGCCGGAAGAAAATCATCGGTGAACACCCGCGCACCAAATACTGATTGAAACCCGTCCCTGAAGGACGTATCCATAAATTTGATTACTTTTTTACCCACGGTACTTCTCCTTGCGTTTGGTTGTGTCAACTTGTTATCAGATGACGAATGATGTCTCGGTCCCGCCTGGTCACCGGGAAATTGCCAGCCGTTCTGCCTCATAGGCAGCAATTGCTGCAGTGATCACAACGATATCCTCGTCACTGTCGTCTGCCGCCAGTCTCTTCTGTTCTCTTTCTCGCTTCAATCGGGCCCGATCTTCCTCAATCGCCTGCAGTTCGCGTGCGGTATTGCCTCTTGCCAGGTAGGCCGCAAGCTGGATAAGCCAAATCATGAGCGTCAGAAACAATAATACGGTCGTCATGCCGACAACCATCAACTTCAATCCTTCAACAATCATTCAGGTACCTGCCTTTTTAAATTATTGCCGGTTCTCCACCATATTATTCTTCATAAATGGCGTATTCTGTTTCTTCTCCAAGAAGCAAGTCGATCTCACTCTGGATACTTATCCGCTGTTCATTATTGTACCAGCTTTCCCAGTCAGTCAGGGAACGCCAGGTCGAAATGACGACACACTCGTCAGGCGCATCAATCCTTCGCAAGGTCTCCCCGTAAATGTATCCGGGTTGGTTCAGCGTCAGGCTGCGCAATTTTTTCAGAAGGACGGTCAGTTCTATAATATTTTTATCAACGCCTTTTCTTGTGATGAAAATTTTAACGGTCATACCATACCCCCTTGGCCAGAGTTGCCGACCGGCCTGTTACGTCATTCCACTCCATCTCAGTTCATTACAGACCAGATAGTAGCCGTCGCGAATTCATACAGCACAGGAAAGAGCGTCACTGCCTGTCTGTACTTTTCCGGGACAGACAGGAGAAACGATGCCGCGGAGGGCTGAACCACCGGCTGCGGCTCCACTTTTCAGTGGCATAGGTTATAGGGAAGACATTTATTTGTAAAGATAAAATGAAATCAGTTCGGCGTAACTGAAGTATAAAAAATTATTAATATTTTTGCGCTTTATTCGGTGGCGGGGGGTTAAGGTCTGAAATTACATGGAAAATACCGTTTTTGGTAAACAGGTCAAGCCAGGATGGAATGGTCGTTATTCATTTTTTGTTATTTTTTTCATGATTATTAATGAAGATAAATGGGCTGAAAGAGCGCTTGTTTTCATGACAGTGATGAAATAAATCCTCCAAGACTTGTCAGTATTGGAGAGAATATACTACAAACAGCCAGTTTTTTTTCATGGCACGAACCTGTCTCCTTCTCGCTGAGCCAAAAGCATGGCACCGCTGGTCTGACCAACTGCTTGTTAATCTCCGGCCAGAAGCCGGACGGGGGAGTGCATTTTTTTCTCGGGCCAAACCATTCCAATAAAATAGTGAAGAGCCAGGTAGCTGCCATTGTGAGCGTTAATTTTCTTTCAATAACGAAGAGATGCGGGGAAAGGGTTTTCTCCGGCATCTCTCTCGGGCCCGCTTTTATGCTGCTGGAGAGGGTGATAAAAGCGGTAGTGGAGCAAAAGATTCACTTGCGCTTGCAATGATAGTCTGGTCTTTTTGCCGCACGTGGCCTGGGACTGATCTTTCCCCGGGTGAGTTGTCTCTGGGGGGAACCGGCCGGTGAGGAGTGACTGGCGAGGCTGCGGCGGCTTAAAATACAATCCTTTACAACAGTGATGAGCCATGTTCGACTCCGCCAATGTGATTCAGTTTATCAAGTATGCCATCGCCGGCGGCCTGGCGACCGTAACGCACATCGTGATCTTTCATCTGGTTGCCTGGAAACTGTTTCCCGCCTTGCAGGAGCATGATCACGCGGTTCAATTCTTCAAGCTGCCGATCAGAAAGATCAACGATGCCCAGCGGGCG
>JAHEMX010000026.1:11322-15456 GCA_024643445.1 Desulfobulbaceae bacterium
AACGCACATCGTGATCTTTCATCTGGTTGCCTGGAAACTGTTTCCCGCCTTGCAGGAGCATGATCACGCGGTTCAATTCTTCAAGCTGCCGATCAGAAAGATCAACGATGCCCAGCGGGCGAGAAATTCAATGATCAGCAACACGATGGCCTTTCTGATTGCCAATCTGGTTGCCTATATTACTAATATCTTATGGGTGTTTCAGCGGGGCAGACACCCGATTGTCATTGAAATCCTTCTTTTCTATGCCGTTTCGGGTCTGAGTGTCTTTATCGGAACCATATTGATGGGCGTCCTGATCAAACGCTTCGGCATGCTGACAACCTATGCCTTTGCCTCGAATATCGTCACCGCCGTTCTGATCAATTATGCGGTACGTAAATATTTTATTTTCCAGGGTTGAAGCAGCTTCGACAATGGCAAAAGGACGGGGATAATGATGCAGAAGGCTATTGATTTACGCGACAGGATAATCGTGGCACTGGATGTCGAGCATCCGGAAAGGGCCCGGGAGATTGTCAAGACCTGTGAATCGCATGTCGGGTTTTTCAAGGTGGGCCTGGAATTATTCATGGCGGACTGGTTTCATACCGTTGACTGGATTCTTGCCCGGGGCCACCAGGTCATGCTTGATCTTAAATTCTTCGATATACCGGAAACCGTCAGGCGGGCGGTCGAGCAGGTCAATAATCGCGGGGTGAGCCTGGCTACCATTCACGGGAATGACACGATTATCAAGGCAGCCGTTGAAGCACGGGGCGATATGAAACTCCTCGCCGTGACGGTACTGACAAGTTTTGGTGAAGAGGACATGCGTGCCATGGGGATGACGGGTTCCATAGCCGACCTGGTCTATCACCGTGCCCGGACGGCACTTGACCTTGGATGTGACGGGGTGGTTTCATCCGGTCTGGAGGCCGGGCGACTGCGCGAGGGTCTGGGTGAAAAACTGCTCATCGTCACTCCCGGCATCAGGCCGGGTGCCAATATTGAAGAGCGCCATGATGATCAAAAGCGGGTTATGACTGCCGGAAAAGCGATTGATGCCGGAGCCGATCACGTGGTGGTCGGCAGGCCCGTTACCCGTGCGGTCGATCCTATCCGGGTTGTTGAGCAGATGCAGGCCGAAATCGCTGCCTCCCTGGCCGGATGATTTCCGGGGAATCATTGCGGGTCATCATTATGGGTGCAAAATAATCGATTTCGGTTGACACAAACAAGAGTATCAATACATATTGTTAGTAAAGATTGGTGCGGGTTTATTCTGTCATCACTTCCGGAGTTGCTTTTACGGATGTAATAGGTTCTCCGGGTAAAACATATGGTTATGTGGAGGAAACGATGAGATTGATTGCACTCACTCTGGTTGGAGCCATGCTGCTCCTGCTGACTTCGTGTGCCGAGATAGACAGCATGAGTAAAGGGGCCAAAGGTGCGGCCGGCGGTGCGGCCGGCGGTGCCCTGATCGGGCAGGCCATTGGTCGCTCAACCGAGGCAACGCTGATCGGTATGGCCGTCGGCACGGTACTTGGCTACATCGTCGGCAACGAGATGGATAAAAGTGACCGGCAGCAGCTGAACCATGCTTATGAAACCGGCCCGTCGGGGCAGCCGGTGGCCTGGGTAAATCCGGACTCGGGCAAAAATTACCAGGTTACGCCGCAGCCGGCCTATACCAATACTTCGACCAATCAAACCTGCCGAAAAGCGGAAATCACCGCGACGGTCGACGGCAAGCCCGAGACGACCCAGACGACCGCCTGCAGAAATGCAGAGGGCCAGTGGGTTCTCAATAATTAGTCAGAGCTTCTTCTCCCGGAGAATCTGTTGCGGGTTCTCCGGGAATTTTGTTTTCGCAACCTCCCTGTTACTTCCCCCCTTCAGCACACGACGATACGCCTGAATTGCCTGGAATCTTTTGAGGCCTGCAACCAAATCATTTTGCTCAAGTCCTTATGTATGGTAAAAATGATCGGCCGGGGGACGTTATCGTTCGTTATCAGCAGTTCACCCAAAAGGAACCGATGGATCAGTTTCTTGTCACCTTTCCCGTTTCAAATGTCCAGACCTGGGTATTTCTACCGCCACTGGTTGCCTTTGTCGTGTCGTTTTTTACGTCCATGGGCGGGGTAAGCGGCGCTTTTCTGCTGCTGCCTTTTCAGGTGAGTGTGCTCGGTTTCAGCGCCCCTGCCGTCAGTGCTACCAACCAGTTCTACAACATCCTGGCCATACCGGGCGGTGTCTGGACCTTTATAAGAGAAAAAAGAATGGTCTGGCCGCTTGCCTGGGTGGTGGTTTTCGGGACGCTTCCCGGTGTATTTCTCGGCGCCTGGATCAGAATCGTCTATCTTCCCGATCCGCAGCATTTTAAATTCTTTGCCGGACTGGTCCTTGGCTATATCGGCATCAGACTGTTGTTGACAATTATCCGCGACTGGCGCCGAAAGAAGATGATTGCGGCAAGCACTCAGACTGCGGCAGGAAAAATGGAAATAAAGGAGGTCCGGTTTTCCCTTGCCAGGGTAAGTTTCTCATTCAGCGAGGCAACCTATTCCTTTTCTGTTCCGGCTACGGTTTTGCTCTGTTTTTTTGTTGGCGCGATCGGTGGCATCTACGGGATTGGCGGAGGCGCCATCATTGCTCCTTTTCTCGTCGCCTTTTTTGAGCTGCCTGTTTATGCTGTTGCCGGTGCTGCTCTGCTGGGTACCTTCATCACCTCGGTGGCAGGAGTGATTTTCTATCAGGCCCTGGCACAGTACTATCCCCATCTGTCTGTTGCCCCTGACCTGCTTCTGGGCGTCATGTTCGGACTCGGGGGGTTGTTGGGCATTTATTGCGGAGCCCGCTGCCAGAAATATATGCCGGCCTCGCTGATCAAGCTGATCCTCTGCTTCTGTATACTCTTTGTGGCTGGCACCTACGTGCAGTCATTTTTTGCCAGCATACCATAACCATTTCCGGCGGCAGCCAACTGTTCAGTTAAAAAAGAGGTTTCCCCTCAACGGGTATGACCGTGTTAAAGCCCAGTTCGTTGAGGTTTCTGCTGAATATGGCCAGGGTTTCCGCTTCTCCATGGATAGGAAACACGGTTTTTGGTTTGTCTTTAAAGGCTTTGAGCCATCTGATCAATTCATCACGATCCGCATGAGCCGAGAATGAACCGATCTTGGCTATTTCCGCTTTGACGGCCAGGGTCATGCCCATCATCTTGATCTCCTCGGCTCCGTCCAGCAGGACTCTGCCGAGTGTACCAGGGGCCTGATAACCGACGAAAAGGACCGTATTCTTCGGGTTCCAGATACCGTGTTTGAGATGGTGGCGAATGCGGCCGGCGTTACACATGCCGCTTCCGGCGATAATGATGGCCGGCCCTTCCATGGTATTGGCTTTGCGCGATTCATCAACAGACGGGGTACAGATGAGTCCCGGAAAATCAAACGGCTCATCCGTTCGAGCCTTCGCTTCTCTGTCATAGGTCTCGGGGTGTTTTTTAAAGACCTCGGTGATTTTTATGGCAAGCGGGCTGTCCAGGTAAATATCCATTGGCGGGAAATCCGGTTCATCCCGCTTCAACTCACTCAGGGTGTAGAGAAGTTCCTGGGTTCTTTCAAGAGCGAAACTGGGAATCAACAGTTTCCCCCCTTTGCGATAGGCGTTTTTGATATGGTCGTAAAGGAGTTCCCTCCTTGATCCACCATCGGCATGAACCCTGTCGCCGTAGGTGGATTCGATAAAAACATAATCACCATCCCAGATGTAGGTCGGGTCCTTGATAATGGGAACATCCCATTGTCCAAGATCTCCTGAGAATACCGTTTTTATTTCACTGCCGTCTTCAGTGCGGGTAAACAGCTCAACGATGGCCGAGCCCATGACATGTCCGGCATCGCGCAGCCGGAAGCTGATACCTTCTGCGGGCTGCATCGTGGTGTTGTAGGCCAGGATCTGAATCAGTTCGGCGGTATCTTCAGCGTCTTTCAAATTATAGAGGGCGGCGCGTTCAGGTTGTCCTTCTCTCAGTCGCCGCCTGTTTTCATGCTCGGTGTCTTTCTCCTGGATATAGGCACTGTCCGCGAGCATGATAGGCAGCAGGTCACCATTTGCCGGGCTGGCATAAATAGGGCCGCGAAATCC
>JAHEMX010000408.1 GCA_024643445.1 Desulfobulbaceae bacterium
GCTGACCGAAAATTTTATCTGTTATCTAGCGGCCTGCACTTGATTGTTGACATCAATCTATTTTGGTATACAATCGACAATATACGAAAATACACCACGTTCATGGAGCGGAAGATTTTGAAAGCAAGACCGTTAGGACATAAAAGCCTTGTGTCTGCCATTGTCGAAAGCATTGAGGATCGTATTCTGAGCGGTGAACTCAAACCGGGAGAGAGAATCGCCGAGCAGAAACTCTGCGAGCAGCTGGAAGTCAGTCGATCCCCCGTGCGCGAAGCGTTTATCATACTGGAAAATCAGGGCTTCCTGGTAAAGCAGGCACGGAAGGGCGTGACGGTCGCTATGGCGACGTTAAAGGAAGCCGTGGACGCCTATACGATTCGAGCCAATCTGGAGAGCCTGGCCACCTATCTTACCGTCAAGAACAACCGGCACGGGCTGGTTGAAGAGCTCAAAGCGTTGAACAGAGAGGTGGAAGCGGCCTGTTCCGCCGGGAATAAAATGAAATATTACCGGCTCAATGATCAGTTCCACGAAACGATCATCAATGAGTGCGGCAACGAAAAACTTATCCAGATGCTGGCACTGTTTTCCAAGCAGACGGCCCGATATCGCAAGGAAGTACTCTCCATTCCGGGCCGGATGGAAGAATCACTCAAAAAGCATGAAATTCTTATCAGCTCTCTGGAATCAGGGGACGCTGAGGGTGCGGAAAAGATCCGTAAGGACTCGATCCTCGCCAATATCGCGCTTCTGGCTCAACGGTTTGAAGAAGAGGAGGGGTACAATTGAAGATCGATCCTGAAGCGTGTGTATCGTGCCTGGGTTGTATCGATTACTGTCCGATGGGTTGTATCCATGAGGGAGAAGTACTATTCATCGATCAGGATGAGTGCGTGGAATGCGGCGTCTGCCTGCATACCGGGGTCTGCGCCGTCGATGCGATCTACCAGCCCGAGGAGTCTCTTGTCTACCCCCGGGCCATACGAAAGCAGTTCAGCGATCCTGGGGCGGAGCATCCCAATTTCAAGGCCTGGGGCAGGGGCACCGAGGAGGCGAAAACCAATGATGTAACCGGAAAATTCTCTCATGGGGAGTACGGCATGCTCTTTGAGTTCGGCCGGCCTGTAACGGGTACCCGGTTTACCGAAGTGCAGAAAATCGCCATGGCGATCTGCGACATGGGGATCGAGATCCTGAAGGAAAATCCCGTTTACGGTCTTCTGGAGGACACCAGAACCGGCCGGATCAAAAAAGAGTTTCTGCACGAGAAAGTGCTTTCCGTCATTCTTGAAATCCGGGTCAGAAAAGAGCAGCTCCCCGCGGTTGTCGAAAAGATTATCCCCCTGCTCGCTGATGTCGATACCGTCGTCTCGGTCGGACTCGTCACCAGGTTCGAAGAAAACGGCAGCCTTCCCGTTATCAGGGACCTGGAGAAACTTGGCATGCAAGTCAGGCCCAACGCCAAGATAAATGTCGGACTCGGAAGGCCCCTGATCAGCTAGGAGTTATAAACCTATGAGCCACTCGTTGCATCGCTATGGATCGGCTGAAAGCCTGAAGAATGATTTCTGCATCTATTCCCGGGCTGCACGCGGAGTAAACCGCGATAATTGTGGGGAGAAACTCCGGAAAATACTCGCGCTCTACCTGTCCGGGAAAGCCGTCAACTTTGGTTCCAGTCACTCCCCGAAATGCTATCTGGCCGGCCTCGACCTGGAAGAGTATGCAAAATCTCTGGATAATTCATATGGCATCATAGCCACCTTCGCCGACCGCTCGTCGGTGCTTGGCGTATTAAAGAAGATGAAGGAGGCCGATCTCGGCATTTCAGTTGTGGTAAGCGGCCTGATTGACGAGGTGAAGGAGATTGCCGGGGAGGCAGGACTGGTCCCACATACCGCGCTTTTATCCCTGGGAACTCATGGGAAAAAATCTCT
Organism: Desulfobulbaceae bacterium; assembly: GCA_024643445.1. GTDB lineage: Bacteria > Desulfobacterota > Desulfobulbia > Desulfobulbales > Desulfocapsaceae > Ww85. Next base: position 1,938 of record JAHEMX010000408.1, read on the forward strand.
GTTGCCGGAAGAAGGAACGCGTGAAATTGTCACCATGTGCGGACATTCTCTCGTGGCGTCGGGGCTTGTCCGGTCGGTTGCCAGAAAAGTAAGGGCCGGCGAGCAGACGCCCGCCCAGGGTGCGCTGCAGCTGACCAGGCCCTGTACCTGCGGGATCTTCAATACCAAGCGGTGTGAAACATTGCTGGAGAAAATGTGTGAAACGGGGGGGAAGGACCGCACCGATGAATAAGGGTGCTATATCTTGTCCGATACCGGCTTTGCAAAGGTAATTTCATTTTCCACAAGGAGGAGAAAAAAACGATAGAATACTAACCGGTTTGCTTCTTTGAGCGATGCTTGAATTCCCTGGTCGCTGGTATTTTCAGATGTGGCTTCTTCGTTGAAATCAAAAGACAATAGGAGAGAGCAATGGAAAAAACAATGCGCAGTATCCTGGTTTTGGCAGCGATAGCAACAATCGGTTTGACGGCGTCATCGGCCGGTGCGGCCGACGCTTATCCCCACAAGACGGTCACCCTGGCGACGCATTCCAGTCCCGGCGGCGGCAGTGACGTTTTCCTGCGCGCACTGTCGGGCTACATCGGGCCGGAACTGGGCGTCAACATCGCCGTCGAGAATATTAAAGGCGGTTCCGGGGCCAAGGCCATGGCGGCAATAGCCCAGGCTCCGCCGGATGGTTCCATTTTCTACGCGACAACCCCGACATTCATCTACACTTCCCTGCTGTCCACTCCCGAGTACAAGTACACCGATCTGGAACCGCTGGTGAACATGTTCATCGACCCGGAAGTCATCTACACCGCCGCCAACAGCCCTTACATGACCCTTGAAGATGTTATCAAGGCAGCCCGCGAGAGCCGGGGGAAATGGGGGGCGGCAACCCCCGCCTCGCTGGAGCGCCAGGCGCTGGAGCAATTGAAAACAGCTGCCGGTGTGAATGCCGCGGTGGTGACCCATGAGGGCGGCGGCGACCTGATGATCAACGTTCTTAACGGCACGCTGCATATAGGGGTCGGCGAAGTCCAGGAACTGCAGTCGCAGCTGGAGGCAAAGCAGCTTCGTATCCTGGCAACGTTCAGCGGCGCCCGGCTCGAAAATTACCCGGACGTGCCAACGGTCAAGGAGCTGGGCTATGACGTCGTCGTCCAGAAATTCCGCGGACTGGCCGGTCCCAAGGGCTTGCCGAAAGATGTGGTGGCAATGTGGGAAAAAGCGGTACAGGCGGTGCTGGCCGATCCGAAATACATGGCCTCCTACAAAGCAGAGAACCTGCGCGCCGAGTATATCGCCCATGATGACTACGTCAAGTTCATCAGTGACTTTGGTGCCAAGACCGAGAAGTTCCTCCGTGACACGGGTGTGATCAAGTAAGGTCCGGGGCCGTTTCGAAGAGCTCGGAACGGCCCTTTTTTCCTGTCTGAATAATCTCTGCATAGGAAACATCATGCTTACTCGTAATCTGGCCGGCGGTCTTGTCTCGATGCTGCTCGGCGCTTTTTATACCTACTTTGCCTACACCATCAGGCCCAGTGCGCTGGCCGATACCATGGGCGCAGGCGGCGTCCCCCGGGTTTACGGCTGGCTGATGGTGATACTCGGCGCGATTCTCAGCCTCCAGTCGATTGTGGCCTACCTGCGCAGTCCGGAAAAAAAATCTCTGGCATCCGAATGGCAGGGGCAGGGCTTGAAAATCCTCAAAGCCGCCGGTCTTGTTTCTTTTGGCATCGGTTACCTCCTGATTGTGAACAGTCTGGGATATATAGTCTCCATTGCCCTGCTGCTTATTGCCGTGGCACTGTACCGGGGCGCGCCGATGGGCCTCCGGTTGCTGGCTACCGGCATCGGCGGCGCCATTTTTCTCTGGCTGATCTTTGCGGTGCTGCTCGGCGTCCGCATGCCTTCCGGTGTCCTGAAAATTTTCGGTATGTAACCTGCCAATGCCTGACGCTAATCGTTGGTAACGGAGTTAACCTATGGAAACGATCCTTGCCGCTGCTGTTTATCTGCTTGACATCAAGATTCTCATTGCGGCGCTTTGCGGCGTGGCCTGGGGAATCATGGGCGGCGCCCTGCCGGGCATCTCGCCCTCGATCACCATGGCGCTGCTGCTGCCCTTCACCTACACCATGGAACC
>JAHEMX010000409.1 GCA_024643445.1 Desulfobulbaceae bacterium
CCTGCCTGACGGCTTCATCGAGATCGGCATCGTCATCAATGATGATCGCGTTTTTGCCGCCAAGCTCCGCAACCACCCTGGTAATATGATTCCTGCCGACTCCGGGGGCAGCTGCCCTGGCGATTATACGCTGGCCGACTTCCATCGAGCCGGTGAAGGCGATAACGGCCACGGCCGGGTGTTCAACGAGATAATCGCCCATGAGTGAGCCGCGGCCCGGGATAAAATTGAAGACGCCGGGCGGCAGTCCCGCTTCAGCAAAGATCTCCTTCAGGGTGTGACCCACCACGGAGGCAGGGCCGGCCGGCTTGAACAATACCGGGTTGCCGGCGACCATGGCGGCAGCCGACATGCCGCAGCTGATGGCCAGCGGAAAGTTCCATGGTGAGATAACGGCGGCAATGCCCTTGGCCTGATAGCAGAGGTGATTGAGCTCTCCGGGAGCCTTTCCCATGCGCCGCGGTGTCTCGAGCCGTATCATTTCCCGGGCATAATATTCCAGGAAATCGATCGCTTCCGCTACATCGGCGTAGGCCTGGTCGGCCTGTTTGCCGACCTCGATAATCTGCCAGGCGCAGAGTTCGTACATTCTTTTGCGGGCGATGTCTGCCGCCTTGAACAGGTACCGGGCACGCTCGCTTCCGGAGAGGTTCCTCCAGCCTTTCAGGGCTGCGGAGGCGGCCTCGATGGCCAGATCCACTTCACGCGTGCCCGCTTGACAGATGCGTCCGACTATCTCGCCGGGGGAGGCGGGATTGAAAGAATCCCTCGTATCACCTGTCTCGATGTCGGTGCCGCCGATATGCAGCGGATACCTGCGCCCGAGTTTCTGTCTGACATCTTCGACTGCGGCAGCAAAGCTGTTTCTGACCGCGCTTCGGCTGAAGTCGGCCATTGGTTCATTGCTGAATGGTTGTGTTGTTTTTTCCCGGGCGGGTGCGGTGAGAGATTCGGCACGGCCGGCCAGGCTGGCGAGAGGATTGGCGAAAAGCTTCTCGATGGCCTCATCTTCAACAAAGGTCTGGCGCAGGAAGGACTCGTTCGCCGTGTTCTCCAGCAGCCGCCTGACCAGATAGGCCATGCCCGGCAGGAGATCGCCATACGGCGCATAGAGCCTGACGCGTTTAGCCACCTTCAAGAGCCCCTTTCTGACCGGCTCCGCCATGCCGTATAGGACCTGGAATTCGTAGTGCTCCTCGGGAACCTCGAGCTCCAGCGCCATTTCCATGGCAGCGGCTATCGAGCGGATATTGTGGGAGGCACAGGCATAGTAGCAGATATCGTGGTTTTCCAGGATACGCCTGGTATGCCGTTCAAAGGCTGCATCACTTTCGGCTTTGACGGTATATACCGGGATCTGCCAACCGTTCTGCCGGGCCACAACCCCTTCATAATCCCAGTAAGCACCCTTGACGAGCCTGATGGCAATCGGCAGGTTGGCGGTCCTGGCCCATTGCAGGAGCTCTTCCAGGTCGCTGTCGGTATCCTTCAGGTACGATTGCACGGCAAGTCCGAGTCCCGGATAGTGACGAAACTCAGGGGCTGATCTGAGGCGCCGGTAGACCTCCAGGGTGATATTCTTGGTGTGATAGGATTCCATGTCGATGCACATGAAGCCGCCGAGCTCTATTACTCGGCGGTAGATCGTGGTCAAGCGTGCGAAAATACCCTTTACCGACCCCTCGAAATCTTTCGGATCGGTCTGCGAAAACAGTGCTGAAGGTTTTACCGACACGTTGATCAACGGGGAGTAGCCCCAGTCACCCTGTGTGCCGCCGCCGAGATATTCTCTTTGGGGCCCTTCTGTTTCCAGGGCATCAAAGAGTTCCATATACTGCTGCATATACTGCTCGGCTTCCTTCTCATTTACGGTGGCTTCCCCGAGAATATCGATGGTGAAGGCGAACCCGTCGCGGCGGAGTTTTTTGATGCTCTGAAGGGCCTGTTCTGTCGTTTCGCCGATGATGAAGGAGCGGGCCATTTTCTCGATATTAGTGCGGATGGTGCGTCCAAGAATGGCCCCGGTCAAAGCCCCGCCAATACCCGCGCTTCTGGCACCCCATTTGAGGATCGCCGGCAGATCATCACTGTCGCTGCTGAAGTATTCCTTGATGTGCCGGGTCAAGGAGGATGAACTCGTCAGATAGGGAAGGACATCGACAAAACGGAACATCTGGGTCTTGAACCGCTCATTTTTCATGCACCAGTCCATCACCTTGCCGGTCCAGAAATTCTTGTTGAATACCGACGGCGCTTCACCGCTGATGCTGGAAAAGAATTCCTTGCTGCGTTGAATGATTTTCTGATCGAGCATGCTTGTTTCCATAACTGCTTCCCTCGTTGAGGCTTTTGCCGTCATTGCGGTCAGTTTTCCCGTTTGAGATAGAGCTCAAGCTGGCTGCCGGCAAGATTCTGGGTCTCCTTCAGCGTCTCCAGCACCAGGGTTGTTCTCGTATCGCGAATGCCCGGAATCGAGCCGAATTTCTGCAGCAGTAACCTGAGTCCGTCGGTTGAGGAAAGCCGGCATTTGACCAGATAGTTGTAATCACCGGCGATCCAGTGCACCTCCAGAACTTCGTCGATAGCGGCGAGCTGACTGCCGATTTCGGTACTGCCGACCCGGTCCGTGGTAAGAACATGGATGAATGCCGTTATGGCAAGGCCGAGTTTGGCTGCATCGAGTCGGACCTCGTAACCACGGATAATCCCTTTTTTCTCCAGTTTCTTGACGCGCTCAAGGATTCCCGACGGTGCCATCTGCAGTTGACGGGCCAGGTCAGCATTGGATATGCGGCCTTCGTTTTGTATTATTGTCAGTATATTCAGGTCTATTCTGTCTATCATTCTGATAATTATCTCCTTGGGTGAATAATATTCAAGATATGGCCAATTGTCAAGAGCGCCGCTACACGGCCGGTGTTTTGATTATTGTTCAGGAACGGCGGGTATTGCCGGTGGGGTGGAGGCGCTGTCGCCGGGCACCGGCTCGGTAGAATCCGGCCGGAAGAGGACGAAACCGGTATCACGGGACATCTCAATGACGGCTACGCCACGGTTTCTCAGGCGTTCAAAATAATAGGCCGTGGTCAGGCCGACGGAAGCACCTGTCTGCCTGAAATGCTCGGTGAGTTGCTGGTAATCCTGTTCATGATGGCTTACGGTTTGGTGACCTGAAACGAAGTTGATACTCGGCCGACCGTCAAGCTCATACACCATGATTTTCGCACCGTCCGTTGAACCTTCTGCCGCCTGGATGGCAAGGCGGGCCAGCGGTGCCGCAAAGATGCGGTCATAGTGAGGCAGGACAAGATAAAACAGGCTCGCACTGAAAATAAACGAGCTGACCAGCAGCGTTTCAAACAGTTTTTCGATATTGTCACGCCTGCAGGCCCGCACCATGAAAATCGCGCAGAGGACAAAGAGCAGCGGTGCCGGCCACCAGCTGAATCCGAAGTGAACAGGTTCGAACAGTGCCGGAGCCTTTCGCCCATTCTCACCGAGAAGATCAGCCAGGTAGGGGAAGATGAAGGGGAGAGCTGCAAGGAGTATCCCGAGAGCAAAGGCGAGCAGGGCAGAAAGATAACCGGGAGTGCGCCAGAAAAGCGGGTGTTTGATTTCCCTCCGGTTGAAAAGGCCGGCGAGCATCAGGGCGAGGCCGGGCAGTGCCGGCAACATATCTCCTGGTCGTTGGCTTGGGCTGAGGAAGGAAAAAAGAAAAACGATGAAAGAACAGATGACAAAGAGGCGCAGGAAACGGGCACCGGGCTCTTTTCCTGAACGCCAGGGTGCATGCACCACGGCCAGAGGCAGAAAACTGAACCAGGGCATAAAGCCGACGAGCAGGATGATCAGGTAATAAAAAATATGTCCGGGTGGTCCTGCCATCATACCCGAAAAGCGGCCGACATACTGCTCCAGAAAAAGCTCCCTGCTGAATTTGAAGCCCTCGGAATGAAGAAAACCTAAAGAGAGGTACCAGGATAAACCAATGACAATGATGATGACTGCTCCGGGGAAAAACCATCGCCGGCGAAAGATGATGGCCGGC
>JAHEMX010000410.1 GCA_024643445.1 Desulfobulbaceae bacterium
GACCGGTGCGACGCTTTATCTTGATGCCACCGATATAAACCTGATCGCCCGCCATTTGAACATCCCGGATGGAGCGGTGAGAAAGCGCTTCATCGAGGGCCGGAACACCTTCAAGGTTCGGGCAGACGGTTCGTGCGTCTTTTTGAGCAACGAGAAAATTCGGGCCCGCTGCTCGACCCACCCCGTCCGTCCGCACCAGTGCCGGGATTTCCCCTATGATGACCTGTGCCCCTATCCGGACAGGAAGGAACTTCTTGCGAAAATTCAGCCCCGGATTGAAAAAAATCCGCCTCTACCAGCCGCCACCGCCTCCTCCGCCAGAGGATCCTCCACCGCCACCTCCACTGCTGCTCGATGAGGAGGATCTGCTGCTGCCAAGTGATGTTGCCGCTGCTGCCCATGAACCGCTTGCCCCGGCCCCGCCGAAACTGCCGCCACCTCCGCTGAATCCGCCGCTGTCTCCGGGTGAGGATCTGCCGCTGCGGGCGGACGGTATGCCGACGGCGGGAAAAGAGCGTGTCCATCTGTCCACATCGGGACCGAGTCCAAAAGCAAGAAGATAGGGGTACCAGTCGTCTTTGATGGCAGGCTTTTCTTTCTGCAATTCCTGCTGGAAATAGCTTCGTGCACGGTTGAGTGTATGGCAAAGCTGCACGCCTTCCAGGCTGTCACGGGTCTTGGCATTGTAAAAGATAGCGTAAAGTGCGCTGCCAAAGAGAAAGAAGAGACCGCAGGTCAACAGACTGGAAGCCCCGAGGAACGACAGGGCAAGAAAAACGGCAGCCATCAGCAGGGGCATGAAGAACAGCGTCGCGATTCGCCGGATCAGGCGATCCGAGCGGCAGCGATAGCTGTATCCGCTGGCTGAACCGGCTGCTAATCCGATAATGCCGGCGATACCACCGCCCAGTGTAAGCGGCAGTTCCGCCTGGTGCAAAAAGCAATTTGCCAGAAGGATGAGAAAACTGATGGAACATCCGGCAAGAAGAAGGAGCCAGCGATATGCAAGTGGATTTTTCAGAGCGGCGGTCAGCTTTTTTACCCGTCTTTCCAGCGAATCCCTGATTTCTTCCGAAGGCAGGAACGATTTTCCTTTTTTCCGGTAATAAGCCCGTATTCGACTGGTGTCGGTGGTGTCTCCGTCAATAAAGAAGCCGTCGATGAGACGACGTTCGTAGTCCTTGAATTCACCGCGGGATTTAAGCAGGCTGAGGTGGAGCGTGGACAGGCCGGGGATAGGCCAGTTCAGGATTGGCAGAAGAACAGGCTCAAGGCGACTGCTTATTTTGTTTTCTACGACCAAGCGTGCCAGAACCGCAGCAACTTCATGACCCGCTGTCTTTTTATCTCAGGTTGCCCCGACGGTCTCCGGCAGAAGCCTGAAAACATGGTTCTCCAGCCAGTGCTCATTTATTTCCGCCGGATCGGCTGCAGCGGCAAACCGGCCCTGTTTTCGTTCATGACGGAAAAATGAAACGGAACAGCTCAGGAGAATAAGAAGAAGGGACAATCCGGTCAGGATAACCAGCCAGGCTGGTGCCGCTGGTATGGTGATCCGGACGGGGCCCGCCGGCCATGGCTGCTTCTGGTAAACGAGTCGTGGTCCGCCCCGGCGATGGACAAGCGTTTTTGTAACGACGACGCCCTGGCCCGGAGCAATGTCGTTTCGTTGGATCGTGACCGGGAAGGTATCCTGCTCCCATGCATCATCGGCCGTAAGTTCCAATGAGAAACGGTGAATTGAACCAGTGCGGTCACTAAAGGAAAAATCATGGGAGAGGCTGAACCTTCCATCGGGAGTTGGAGAAAGAATTTTGCCAAGACTGTATTCGATGGTATAGGTGATCGGCTGATTTCTGAAAGGCGGGTCGCTTGCCAGGCGACTGCGCCATCTGAGCGTCCTTTCGCCATACCAGTTCCAGTGGTCGATTTCCGCCAGGCTTCCCTGCTGCAGTTTTATCTGTTGTCCAGCGGCTGTGGTTCGATACAGCGCGCCCAGCGCGAACGATTGACCGGGATGTACGGTAAAGATGCGCTCCCCGCCGTTCCAGGCTCCATCGAAAACAATCGTTTGTTGTTCCCGGATATGCAGGCGTCCATCGTTATCAAGGCGGGCGATGACGGAGAAATCCTGCCAATAGAGGGTTCTGTTTTCGCCAGGGGCACCCTTTTCGGCAAGGAAGTTGAAACTGCTGAGCACCAGGAGCATGGCAATCAGTCGTGGTCTCATGGAATTCGCCTTCTTGATTCAGGTAATGATCAGGTTATGCAATTCGTCCTTGTCGTCTGTTTCAATAGGAAAAAACTCCCTGAGTATCTCTGCGATGCGGTTGATCGCCTCGCAGATTGCTTCGCATTGGCGATTGTTTTTTATCCCATCCGTGACGAGATCAACAATTTCCTGCCAGCGTTCAGGTGTTATCTTTTCATTTATCCCGCGGTCTCCCAGTACACACACGCGGCGCTCAAAGACGGAAATAAACAGGAGAATGCCGTTTTCAGCCCGGGTTCGGTAGAGATTTTCGTTGAAAAAAGCCATGGTTGCGGCCTCATGCACTTCTTCGTCGATGCTGCCTGCCGAGAGGAAGGCGGCTTTGAGCCGGGGAACTCTTTGTACCAGCTGATGGGCAGCGAGAAAGAAGAGGATGAAGCTGGCAAGGAAAAGCCACATATTGTCAGGAGCCAGCCAGAAATAGCTGCCGATGATCCGGGCTGCGAGCAGTGACAGCGGCAGGGCGATACATGCTGCCCCGCTCACGGCTGCCATCGGGTAGTCATGGCTGGCCGATACAACCATTGGCACAATTTCGCCGGATGTCTGCTTCTCCGCCTGTTGCACACAATTGGTTATCTGCTGCTGTTCCGCAGGTGTCAGAAATGATTGTGCCAGGTTTTTCATCTGATTACCAGCCTCCCGAGGCCCCGCCGCCGCCAAAGCCTCCACCGCCGCCGCTAAAGCCGCCGAAACCGCCGGATGAACCGCCAAAACCGCCGCCGGTCGGCAGATAGAAGCCGCCCGATCGCCCGCTGCTTCTTCTTCCCGTCGAGGTTGAAGCCATCGAGCTTGCAATAAGACCGCCGACAATGCCGAAGAAAAGAAGAGCAAGCAGTGCCAGCCCGCTGATGCCGAAGAGAAAAAAGCCAACCAGTGGCGATACAATGCCGCCTATCGCGGCGGCGAACAACCGGTTTTTCCGGAACATGGAGCCAAAAAAGAAGAAGATGAATATCAAGGAGGTGAGCAATCCACCAAGATCACCATCATCCCCACCTGCCGCCTGCTGCCCACCATCGGCTGGCGCCTGGAATTCTCCTCTGACGGCACTGATCATGGCCCCGACTCCGTCAATGACGCCCTGGTTGAAATCTCCCCGGCGAAAGTTCGGGGTGATGATATTTCTGATGATCTGGCCGGAAACCATATCGGTAAGCGATCCTTCAAGGCCGTAACCGACCTCAATCCGCACCAGGCGGTCATCCCTGGAGATCAGCAGCAGTGCTCCGTTGTCCGTTTGCTTCTGCCCGATCTTCCATTTCTCCACCGTCCGCAGTGAAAAATCCTCCAGGCTGTCTCCGTTGAGGGAGTCAATGGTCAATACGGCGATCTGGGTAGAGTCGGTAGACTCCAGGGCTGCCAGAACGGTTTCAAGCTGGGAGATGGTTGCGCTGGAGAGCAGACGAGCATAGTCGTTTACCAGTCCCTTGAGATCAGGTACCTCGCGCGCCGATGCTGACGATACTGCCATTGACGCCAGCAGGACTGCCAGCATCAGCTTCGCTGCGAGACGAAGCGCTGGAAGAAGAGCGTGTGAAACTGAAGCGGATGCCATCTAGGTCTACTTGAAGTTGACCTGCGGAACCGTTTTCGTCGCTTCGTCTGCCTTGTAGTATTCCTTGCGATCAAGCTTCAGAATAAAATTATTTGTCAGGTTTTGCGGGAAGGTGCGAATCGCCGCGTTGAACCCTTCAACGGCGCCGTTGTAGCGCTGCCTGGCGACGTTGATCCTGTTCTCGGTTCCTTCAAGCTGGTTCTGCAGATCA
>JAHEMX010000411.1 GCA_024643445.1 Desulfobulbaceae bacterium
TATGTCTGGAGAATCATAGAATGGATCTATTTTGCCCCGCAGCGGATCCGGCTTGATGAAGTGAAAGATCCGCCCCTGAGTCAGCTCGTCCCCATCTGGCTGCTGGTCCTGGCCAATATCTATTTCGGCATTGATACCAGCCTTACCGTCGGCGTCAGTAAGTTGGCCGCGCAGAGTCTGTTTGGAGCGGTTCCATGATGCATCTGCCGCCGGATCTGCTGCTATTGCTCACCATGGTCGTGCCGATGTGCACGGTACTTGGCATTATTGCAGCCGGATCCTATCCCAATCTTCGGGAAACGATAACCATCTGCGGCTGTCTGCTCCTGATCTTCCTGGTCTCGACGCTGTACGGTGTAACAAAAAACGGTATCCTGGTGGAATGGACGAGCCCGGAGATGTTCTCGGGTCTCGCTCTTGATTTCAGGATTGAGCCGCTCGGTATGCTCTTTTCCCTTGTCGCCGGCTATCTCTGGCTGGTCACCACCATCTATTCGATCGGTTACATGCGCGGCCACCATGAAACGAACCAGACCCGGTTCTATGCCTGTTTCGCGGTGGCAATTGCGGCGGCAATGGGAATTGCCTATGCTGACAACCTCTTCACCCTTTTCATCTTTTACGAAATTCTTACTCTTTCCACCTATCCGCTGGTCACGCACGCCGGAACCGAGGAGGCGAAACAGGGCGGCAGGGTATACCTGGGGATTTTACTGACAACCTCGATCTTGTTCCTGCTCCTGGCAATTTTAGGCACCTGGTATGTTACCGGCACCCTTGATTTCAGGTCCGGGGGGATCTTCGGCGAGTCCTCGGCCTTTGCCGCGGCGCTGCTCCTGCCGCTGTATATCTTCGGTATCGGTAAAGCCGCTATCATGCCGTTTCACCGCTGGCTACCGGCGGCCATGGTCGCACCGACTCCGGTCAGTGCACTTCTGCACGCCGTTGCGGTGGTAAAGGCAGGGGTCTTTACCGTGCTGAAGGTATGTGCCTACATCTTCGGTTTTGATCTCCTGAGAAGCCTGCCTACCACCGACTTCCTGCTCTATCTTGCCGGCGCCACGGTGATTATCGCCTCCCTGGTTGCCATGCGCCAGGATAACCTGAAGGCGCGTCTTGCTTATTCTACCATCTCTCAGCTGGGATATATCACTGTTGGTGCGCTGCTTGCCTCAGGTTCCGGTGCGCTTGGCGGTGCCATGCATATTGGTATGCATGCCTTTGGGAAAATCACGCTGTTCTTCTGTGCCGGCGCCATCATGGTTGCCTCCCATAAGACCGAGATATCCCGGATGCGCGGACTTGGACGGCAGATGCCGGTTACCATGGCCGCTTTCTTCATCGGCAGTATCAGTATTATCGGCCTTCCCCCGTGCGGCGGTACCTGGAGTAAATGGTTTCTGATGATCGGCGCCATAGATTCGCAGAAATGGCTGATTATGGCAGTTTTGATGCTGAGCTCGCTGCTCAATATCGCCTATCTGCTGCCCATACCCCTGCGGGCCTTTTTCGACAAGGACCCCGATGGTGACGGGAATGCCGCGACGATTAAAGAGGCGCCGCTTCCCGCTTTGCTGGCGCTCTGCATTACTGCCCTTGGGTGCATTGTGCTGTTCTTCTATCCGCAGCCGCTCTTCGAGCTCGCTTCGGCATTTGTGGAGGCTTCGGGAATTCATGGCAGATAAGAAACGCTATCTCTTCGATAATCCAAGAAATGTAAAAGTGGTTCTGTACACGCTCTATGGCAGCTGCGGACTCCTGCTTTTGCTGGACTTTGTTATTCATCGTCACCTCAGTCACCATTGGGAGGGATTGTTGGGATTTTACTCCATTTATGGTTTCATCGGCTGTACCGCTATCGTCCTTGGTTCAAAACTGCTTCGAAGGATGGTGCGGCGAGCTGAAGACTATTACGAACGCGATGAATTGGCTCAAAGGCAGGGGGAAGATCATGTGGATGAGTGAGATTCCCGCCTTTGTTCCCTTTTTCTTCGGCGGCGTTGTCGCCCTGTTCACCAGAGGGCATCTGCGCTCACTGCTGATGCTTGCCATTATTACCCTGAGCGGTATGCACCTCTTTCTGATGCCAGCCGATATCCGGGTGCAGATGAGCTTTCTCGGTTATGAGCTGACGCCGTACCGGGTAGACGGGCTCAGTATTGTCTTCGGTTACGTGTTTCATATAGCCGCCTTTATCTCGGTCCTTTTTGCCCTGCATGTGCGCGATACCATGCAGCATGTAACCGGCCTGTTGTATGCGGGCAGCGCCCTGGGTGCCCTGTTTGCCGGAGATCTCATCACCCTGTTTGTCTTCTGGGAAATGCTCGCACTGACATCTGCCTTTCTGGTCTGGGCCCAGCGAAGCGAGCGGGCCTATCAGTCGGGCATGCGCTACCTGATCTACCAGGTACTTTCGGGCCTGATCCTGTTGGCCGGCGTGTTGATGCACATTGGCCGGACCGGCTCAATTGCCTTTGACTTCATCGGCATCGATTCTATCGGCGGCTGGCTGATCCTGGTTGCCTTCGGCATCAAGGCAGCTTTTCCGCTGCTTCACACCTGGCTGACCGATGCCTATCCGGAGGCGACGCCTACCGGCACGGTTTTTTTGAGCGCGTTCACCACAAAGACGGCCATATATGCCCTGGCTCGCGGCTATCCGGGGACGGAACTGCTGATCTATGTTGGTGCGACAATGGCCTGTTTCCCGATTTTTTATGCAGTCATCCAGAACGACCTGCGCCGGGTACTGTCATACTCGCTGATCAATCAGCTCGGTTTTATGGTATGCGGCATAGGGATCGGCACCGCCCTGGCGATTAACGGTGCCGTGTCCCACGCTTTTGTCCACATTATCTACAAGAGTCTGCTCTTCATGTCGATGGGTGCCGTCCTGTACATGACCGGAAAGATCAAGGCGACGGATATCGGCGGGCTCTACAAGACGATGCCGAAAACGGCAATTCTCTGTATCATCGGCGCTGCTTCAATTTCTGCGTTCCCCCTGTTCAGCGGATTTGTTGCAAAATCGATGATTATGGCCGCCGCCATGAAAGAGGGGCACACCTGGATATGGCTTTTCTTGCTCCTGGCCTCGGCAGGTGTGTTGAAACATGCCGGCATACAGATTCCCTATTTTGCCTTTTTTGCCCATGACTCCGGCATCAGGACTTCGGAGCCGCCGAAAAATATGCTGCTGGCCATGACCATTGCAGCGGTCCTCTGCCTTGCTATCGGGATTTATCCGAGAATGCTCTACCGGCTGCTTCCTTTTGCCACCGACTTTGACCCCTATGATGTGTCGCATGTCCTGGCCCAGACCCAACTCCTGTTTTTCGCCATGCTGGCCTTTGTCTGGCTGAACCTGAAAGGTCTGTATCCCCCTGAGGTGCGCGCGGTAAATATTGATGCTGAATGGTTTTATCGGCGCTTTTTCAGACGGATATTCCAGACGGTTTCCGGCTGGGTGAGGAAAACCGACAGTGAGTTCCGCGACTTGGCACTGGAAAAAATGAACGGGTTCAGCGCTTATCTGGCGCAACTTCACAGCCCGTCCGGCAAGGGGGCGATAACGAGGCCGACCGGCAATATGGTCATCTGGGTTGCCGCCCTGCTGGCCGCCTATCTCTGGTTATTGCTGAGCTTTCCCCGGTAGCTCGCGTTGACGAGTCGATACCGCCAATTCTCCCGCTTCGCTTTTCCGATAAACCCGCTGTCGCATGACGAATCGCACTTCATCCCGGCGCCGGCTGTCTCGACTTGTGAAATCCTGCGCCGGATCTGCCAACAATTAAGTATACTGTCCCTGGAATGCCCTCATTCGACAGTGTCCTTCAAAGCGTGAGGAGTCTTTCTGGTAATTATACTATGCAGCTTTTTGAGCGATGAGAAGGAAGCAAAGATGATTGCGATAAAAACGAATCACCCATTTTTACCTCTGAATGCTGCTCGCAGTGCATATCTGTTGTATAGTATGATGAGAGGTTTATGTCAGACTCCTAAAACAGTGATCACACCAGGCCTCAGAATGAGAAAC
>JAHEMX010000412.1 GCA_024643445.1 Desulfobulbaceae bacterium
TATAAGCGAATTGGCCGACAGGTATGTCAGGGATCCTGCCGAGGTGGTGAAAGTCGGGCAGCATGTCACGGTGCGCGTTCTTGAGGTGGATCTGAAGCGAAAGCGGATTTCCCTTTCCCTGCGCGGCTTGTAACGTTATAAAAAAATGTTTTCCGGCGGTGCCGGCAGCAGCATCATGGCCATCCGGCAACGAGGATTCCTCGGGATATGAGGGGAGTGCGAGAGTGAAAAAGGCGGGATGGTTGGTTCGTTATTGTTGCCATGAGTCATGCAAGCTGGCGTTCTTTACAGGGAATAACGGTGCTTAATGGGGGCGTAAGTTGCAAGACCCATCTTTATTTCATTGCAGAATACGATGCAAAGTATTAACTTCCAGAGCCTAATGCATATTGTAGTAGGGGAATTCTTTCAACTTGTCCTCATTCTTGAACACTCATATCATTGGTCATCAAGGAATTATCTGCTGATTTCACACATTGAAAAGAGAGGGAACAGGAGAGGATGTGGTGGTTGCCCTTGTAGAGATACAGAGCTGAAAACCTGTAATGGAGCACCTTTCAGCTACTGCATCAGCGTTGCTTGGTAACTGTCATAAAGAGCAACTGGCTAACATGTATTTTGTCTGGAAAAGTCCAGACATTCAGTCGAATCATCGAATGATGCCTCGGCTATATTGCAAAAAAAGGGTTACAAATGGAACCCGGTACAGAGGGAGTAGAACAAAATGGCTGAAGGTACAGTGAAGTGGTTTAACGATTCGAAGGGTTTTGGTTTTATTGAGCAGGATGGCGGCAAAGATGTATTTGTGCATCATTCAGCGATTCAGGCCCAGGGTTTCAAATCTCTTGCAGAAGGCGCTCGCGTGTCTTTTGACGTTGTTGATGGCCCGAAAGGTCCTGCAGCAGCCAACGTGGTCCAGCTCTAGAACGGATCTGAGAACGACCCAATGCAAAGACTCTGCATTTCATCTGCAGAGTCTTTGCATTACCCTTCGCCTTAAACGCGATGCATAGATGAAAAAAGGATAACGTTTTGGCAAAAACAAACTACTCATTCGAGAAACGCAAAAAAGAACTGGCGAAGAAAAAAAAGAAAGAAGAAAAAAGGCAGCGTAAACTTGAAAAACAGGAAACTACGCTCGGCAACGCAGAAAATCTCCCCCTTCAGGAAGAATAACCTTTCCCTCCCAGGACTATCTTGTCCGGGCGAACGATCACTCCGTGCCACGGGACTTTCGTAATTACCCTTTTATCAGCAACCAGCGGGAAAATTCTTTCGCCGCAATAGTAGCATTGTTATGCTAAATGGTTCCCGCAGGTTTTTTTACTCAAATGAGCGCATTTCCCGTTTGAGCCTCGCGCGACAGCCGCATGCCGTTTTTTTTTATTAGGTGTTCCGATAGTCCTTACCTCTAGCTGCTACCCTGAATAATCAGGTAAAATGGCGGTTTTTGTTACGGCGTGTCGCCGTTTTGCTGTCTTGAGAAGAAACAGCCTATTCCGGAAGGTGGCTTTTTTATGGAGAGAAAGACTCTGATTACGCTGCTGTTATCCGTATTTATAGCGCTGCTCGGCATTGGCATCATTATTCCTATCATGCCGGTCTTTGCCACAGAACTTGGTGCCAGCGGGTTTTCGCTGGGGATGATTATCGGCGCCTTTTCTATCAGCAGGGGGCTTCTGCAGCCGATTGTCGGGAGTCTGTCTGATCGTTGGGGGAGAAAGGGCTTTCTGATCGCCGGGCTCTTTATCTACGGCATTGTCGGATTACTCATTCCGCACGCAACCAGTGTTGTCAATCTCATTGCCATTCGAGGATTTCACGGAGTAGGCTCGGCGATGATCGTTCCCATCGGCATGGCCTACATGAGTTTCCTTGCCCCAGCCGGCCATGAGGGACGCTACCAGAGCTACCTCAATATTGCCATATTCTCCGGTATTGGCTGTGGGCCGATAATCGGTGGTCTGGTTTCTGACCTGCTCGGCTTCCGGTCGGTATTTTATGTTATGGCTCTGCTCAGTTTCATTGCCTTTATCCTGGTCCTGCGGAATATGCCTGATCAGTCGGTTCGCGAGCCTTCAGACGCACCGGGACTGCTGAGGAATATGGGCTTGATGATGAAAAACAGGTTGACACTGGGAATCCTGATCGCCCGGTTTGCCACCATGATAGCAATGGTTCCGACCATGGCTTTTCTGCCGCTTCTGATGACACAGAGAATGAGTGCAAGCGGTTTCCAGATAGGTCTTGTCATTGCCTGCAGGACACTGGTCAATGCCGTCCTGCAGGTACCGGCAGGAAAATTTGCTGATAAGCATGACAAGCTTGTCCTTTTGCTGGCCGGGAGTGTGTGTGTCAGTGTGTCTATCATGATGGTCCCTTTCATGGGGAGTTTTGCTCTGATGCTTCTCCTCTATTGCGCGCTTGGCCTGGGGGAGGCAATTATTTGGCCGGTATTGGGGGCGTATGCCTCCCTGGAAGGGAAAAAGCGCTATGGTCATGGCACCATGATGGGGGTTTTCAGCCTTGCCATGAGTGCTGGTGTTTTTACCGGGGCCACCCTTGCAGGATACAGCATGGACAGCTGGGGAATCGACTGGGCCTATTTCAGTACGGCATCGGCAATACTGGTTTTCACGCTGGCTGCCGCCTTTTTGATTACCATTGGCGAAACCCGTGAAGCAGCGTCAGCGGTGGAAGATGTGAGATGATGCGCGATACCGGTATAACCATTAAGGCAGATCCGCCATCTTGTTATCATCTTTCATCGGGCTCGTCACATCCAGCGCTTTCTCTTAAAAAGCAGCAGTAAAACGAGGGCAATTATAAGGAGTGTGCCGACAAAAATGGGGAAGGCAAAACTGTTATCGGAACCGGGGATTCCGCCAACATTTATGCCGAATAACCCCGTCAAAAATCCCAGCGGCAGGAATATAGTGGTTATCAGTGATAACAGGTACATCCTGTTATTGAGCTGCTCGGAGAGATTGTTGACAAGCTCTTCATGAATGACCGTAGCCCTCTCTCTTATTGCATCAAGATTTTCCAAGTATCGCAGCAGATGATCGGTCACCTCTCGGGAATGCATCCTGTCTATTTCTCTGAGCCACGATACTTCCTCCTCATAAAACCGGTACATTGCATCCCTTTGGGGAGCGAGGTATCTCCTGAGTACAATTGACTGCCGCCTGATGGTAGAGAGCTGGCGACGGATTACCGCGTCTCCCGTACCAAGTGTCTGCTCTTCAAGATCGGCAAGCATATCCTCAATATCTTCAATGGTCGGCCCCATTCTGCTTATCAGTCGTCTTGCCAGAGAAACAATGAATTCTGATGAGTTCCTGGGTCCGCTGCCATTCTGCAAGGCAGCCGTAAGGTCGGTGATGGACAAGAGCGTTCTTCTAACGGTGGTGATGATCATTGACTCGTTTGCCCACAAGCGCACTCCCACCATATCTTCCGGCTCGGCTTGCGGGTTGAGATTGACACCGCGCAGAGCAAGCAGAAGCCCATTATTGATCGATGTTACCCGGGGACGTGTATCTTCTGTCAGTAGAAATTCCTTTGAAACAATATCAAGCTGCTGTGCGCTGCGAATCCACTCCATTGTCTCGGCATGAGAATAATCAAAGTGCAGCCATAGAACGCCATCCTTCGCTTCCCAGCCATCAATCTCATCTTCCGTCACGATTTTTGCACCACCGATGCCATCGAGTAAAAGTGCATGCAACAACCCTGGGTCATTCATGGTACGCATTATCCTCCATCAACATTGACCTGCAGGCCATCTTACTTGGCGATACCCGTTCCCTTTACGGTTTCGACAAATGAAGAATCAAAATGTACATCCAGTTGCGGATAAGCTATCGTGATGCCGGCATCTTTAAAGGCAAACCAGATATCTTTACGAAGTTCGGCCATAAATACACGCTGCTGCCACGGATCGTCGATGCTGACGTAAACGCCGAAATCGACAGAGGAAGCGCCAAATTCCTGTAACCGTACCGTGGGTCCAGGCGCAGGTAATCGCCAGG
>JAHEMX010000027.1 GCA_024643445.1 Desulfobulbaceae bacterium
CCTGGACCAGCCGGGCGTACTGTCAGCCATTTCTGGTATTCTCGGCAGGCACAACATTTCCATCAAGTCGGTGATCCAGAAAGGTCAGAAACCCGGGCAACCGGTTCACGTGGTGCTGATGGCCCACCGGGCATCGGAGGCCTCCGTGCAGAAAGCGGTGACTGAAATTGACGCGCTTGATTCCTGTACCGAACCGACGGTAAAACTGCGCATATTGATTGAAGAAGACTGATTCTTCCTCTCCGGGACATATCCATGAAATATGTAATGCTTATCGGTGACGGCATGGGGGATCATCCCATCGCCGGGCTCGGCAACAGAACACCGCTCCAGGCAGCCCAGACCCCGGCTATGGACCGTTTGTGCAGCAAATCGGTCCTGTTCGGCCTGGCAACCGTTCCGCCGGGTTTCCATCCGGGCAGCGATGTCGCCAACATGTCTCTGCTCGGCTATGACCCGGCGAAATATTATACCGGAAGAGCTCCGCTTGAGGCGGCCAGCATGGGTATTTCCCTCGCCCCTGACGAGACCGCCTTCCGCTGCAACCTCGTCACCCTCAAACATCATGACGATGGCCGGACCACCATGGTTGATTTTTCAGCGGGCCATATCAGCAGCGGGGAAGCCGCCGAACTCATCGCTGCGGTCCAGGAGGAATGCGGCAGCGACATGTTCCGCTTCCATGCCGGCATCAGCTACCGCCACCTCCTCGTGGTCCGGGACCCGTTTCCCCCGATGACCCCCGTGCCCCCGCACGACTGCATCGGCAAGGATGTCAGCCGGGCCTGGCAGGCCTACCTGGACATGCCGGCCTGGAATGAACTGGTGAGGACTGCCGGCAGGGTCCTGGCGGAACACCCGGTCAACCGCCAACGGCGACAAAACAATCTCAACGAGGCATCGGGCATATGGCCATGGGGCTTCGGTAAAATGCCCGAGATGCCACGGCTTGCCAGTCGTTTCGGCATCCGCGGCACGATGATTTCAGCCGTCGATCTGCTCAAGGGTCTCGGGGTCTGTACCGGCCTTGATATAGCCAACGTGTCTGGGGCAACCGGATATATCGACACCAACTATGAAGGTAAGGCCCAGGCCGCTCTTGCCGCCCTCGAAACACAGGATTTCGCCTTTGTTCATCTCGAGGCGCCGGACGAAGCGGGCCACCAGGGCCGCCTGGATCACAAGATCCAGGCAATCGAGGATTTCGATGCGAGAATCGTCGCCCCGATCACCAAAGCGCTGCACAGGCGGCAGGAACCGTTCAGGCTTATCGTTACCATGGATCACTTTACCCCGCTCAGCCTGCGGACCCATACCATCGAACCGGTCCCGGCCCTGCTGTACGACTCACGGGAAAACGAGCCTGGTTCCGGATGTGCTTTTGATGAGAGCGTTCTGCAGGCAACAAAGAATCCGCCGCTGCAGATCCCCGGCTGCACCATGATCAACCGCCTCTTCGAACGGGACCTGGATTTGTGATGAACAGAAAAACCACCCCCGTTTTCAAGACCGCCTACCGCGTTCTCTATGGCGACACCGACGCCGGAGGCGTCGTCTATAACGCCAATTACCTGCGCTATTTCGAACAGGGCCGGACCGAGTTGATGCGGGAGTGGATCTGCAGCTATCGGGAGATCGAGGCGCTGGGCTATATCCTGCCGGTTACCGAATGCTGGGCCCGCTACAAGGCGCCGGCCTTCTACGACGATCTCCTGACCATTGAAACGACCATCACCGAGCTCAAGCGATTCACCTGCACCTTCAACTACCGCGTCACCAGGCTCGATGACGGGCGCACCCGGCCGTCCCTGCTGGCCAAGGGTTACACCATCCACGCGGCCGTGACCCGCGAGGGCAAACTGACCCGGCTGCCGGCCGATATTCTGGACAAGCTCCGGACCTTTGCTCCCTGATCTTCCCTTTCACGACAGAAGAATTCGATTGACATTAATTCCGGAAATGCTATAGTGCCACTTCGCATCGCGGGGTGGAGCAGTTCGGTAGCTCGTCGGGCTCATAACCCGAAGGTCGGAGGTTCAAATCCTCCCCCCGCTACCAAGCAAATTCAAGGACTTACAGCTTTTGGCTGTAAGTCCTTTTTTGTTTCACCCTACGCTCTGCCCTACGGTCTTTGATACTTTTCGGCACTCCATCCCCAGATGTGACATTTTCCTGAGTACCTTTTTATCCTGAAGTCATTTTTTATAATCCAGACGTACCTTCATAAACTGGGAGCGATTCATTATCCTATCAAGACACACCCAAAGCATTCAGCCTGTTCCCCGTCAGACCAGATCACCAGCGCGAGACACTGGTGGAGCCCGGCGCATGGAAGACAATTCCACTCAGCATGATAAGCAACCGGCCGCGACAAGCGTTAATGCCACCGAAAAAGCTCCGCGAGTCACCCCTCAGACTCCAGAAAGCGGAGTTCCGGGGGCTTCCGGAGGGGAAATCCCCGCGCCTTGAAAAGAGCATCGAACTACTGTTCGTTCTCTCCTTTGACGTAGCCGAAATTGGCCAGGATCCCGCCATCTACGTAGATCACCTGGCCATTGATAAATTGACCAGCGTCCGAGGCCAGAAGAACGGCGGCGCCGGCAAGATCCTCCGGCTCACCCCAACGGCCGGCGGGAGTGCGGGTCATGACGAGGTCGTTGAAAGGATGCCCGTCTACACGAATCGGGGCAGTCTGGGCTGTAGCGATATAGCCTGGTCCGATACCGTTTATATTCAGGTTATACTTCGCCCACTCACAACACATGTTCTGGGTCAACAGTTTCAAACCGCCTTTTGCAGAAGCATACGCTGAAACGTTTTGACGGCCGTAGACGCTCATCATTGAGCACATGTTAATGATCTTTCCGGCACGACGTTTGATCATCGATGGAACAACACGTTTACTGACGATGAGCGGAGATACCAGATCTACCTCGAGGACCTGTTTGAAGTCTTCAAGATTCATTTCCAGGATAGGGACACGCTTGATGATACCCGCATTGTTCACGAGGATATTAACGGGCCCGACCTCCTTTTCAATCTGAGAGATACCTCGATCCACATCTTTTTCCGAAGTTACATTAAAATTGAGCGTGTAGACCTCGACGCCGTCTTTTTTATATTCTTCTTTACACGCTTCCAATTTTGCATCATCGATGTCATTAACGCAGATCTTTGCACCATGCTGTGCAAGCCCCTTTGCCACGGCCATACCAATTCCGTGAGTAGCTCCCGTAACAAGTGCAATTTTTCCCGTTAAATCAAAAGATAGTTTACTCATAGTATTCCCTTCCCGGTTGTTAGGGTTCATTTGCTGAAGTTACAGCAATCCTGAAGCAGAAGAAACGGGCCGCGGATTTGCCAGGGCTCGGGCTGCAAGCGCTATGACCACTTTGCCATCCAGACTGAATCGGTACATGTTCCACTTGGCTACCTTAACTGCTGCTATCAACTCTCTTGCGCATTCTCCACTGTTACCTACTCCATGATATGAGTCCACATCAAAGTTCTTCGTTTTTGGGAAATTTTTAACGTTAGATGTCTACTGTATATGAAATATTGAAAAAATTCTCTCTCATAAATTCCTTATACATTTTCGCGGGGGAACAATGGGGAACATCTGGTCGAATAGACATGGTATGGCATGATGGGGGCACCGTACGCACTGGGAAAATAAGAAGCGTTCGCGGGCTCCGCTGATTTGCAGGGAGCCCGCCACATGCCCTGTCATGTCAGGGCTGGGAAGCTGCCGATCAGCAGCGACTATCCTTCGGCAATGATTTTTCTTGCCCTGCTCTCTTGATTTGGAAACAGATCGGGCGGCACCTTCGGCTTTCCCAGGGACTTAAGTACCATGTACCTGGCGCATTGCAAGTTGTCACCCTGGCAATATTGCCTCTTGTAACCAGCGGCGGTTCCCGGCATATTCGCCATCTTGTCATTGAAAAAGATACAAGCACTCAACACTTCACATTCAGCCATCTGTCCCCCCTCGTGTGTATTTTATGCCTTCATCATAATAAGTCCCGCGACATTTTTGCGCACCGCGGAAACATGTCCGCTAAAACAGCTATTCGTATTATATCACATTCCAAATCCTGCATTGGCCGGGCTGAACCGTTAGCCCATCTGCTCTTGCTATACGGCCGTGAATATGGCTCTCCGAAAGTCCACGGCATGGGAGGTGAAGACTGACCAACCGGCACGAATACGCGCCGGTATTTGGAATCTTTCATGATTGCTGTACTTACGATTAGCGCAAATAGTATCAATCCGCAAACGAGAGGCCAGACGCCGGTACCGGCCGTCTCCCGGTAGCCTAACGCACTTTACGACTGCTATTTATAATAGTGTTCTGGTCTTTTCGCACTTATTTTCTGAGAGGCGTCCTGTTTTTGCCTCTGGTGCCCCGTTCAAGGTCAGGATGCAACCCGGCAGGAGGAAGAGGTCATGAATGATGACCGGCGAGACCGGGGGGAAAGCGTGTCGCACGTACCGCCGCATCGAACAGGCGGCGGAGAGATTTTTATCTTCGATCCATGCGATACGAAGCGGGGTCGGCCGCAATCTGCCGGCAACGTCTCCCTGGCCTGCCGAAGACGGCGACATCGAGAATACTCCCGATTGTTGCTGATTAAAGAAGATATTGGTCTGGATTCAGAAAGAGGGGTCCGGGAAGATTTTTATACCTTCGCCAGACCCCGATGCTGCGTTATCGGGAATACGCCTCAGGAAGTACTGCGAGATTAACCATGAAGGAGAAGACCCTGGCAACCGAGGTGCCGGAACACACACCTTGAATAGCCCGTTTCCACACGCAATTCCCCGGGCTCAAGCGATCCGATGACAAGGTGAAACCCTTCCTGAGTCTGCCGGATGCAGGAGCCATTTTTGTTTTCTATCCTTTGGGGCCACCTTGAAAAATTGTCTTTTGGCCCCAACTCTACGTTGCGTGTGAATATTTTATACTCGGAATATCAAATACATGCCTGCGTCAAAATTTTCATACGCGCCTTGTTTTTGAACCAAAATCCTAATTTTGCAAGGTACCCTTAGGAATTACCCTGAGGTTTATACTCTTCCGGCGGTCTGTAGGCATTGCGTTGCGACACATCAAAACCGGGATCCAAGGCCTGTATCGAGTCGTAGAGGATCTGGATGGTATAGGGACCATTATGGATCCCCCGGCTCCTGTCCTCCAGGACGAATTTGTAGTTATAGAGTGCCGCCATTTCGTTAAGAGGCCGCATTTCATCGGATGTGGTCACATTCCAGGTTCCATCTTTTTTATACAGGGGAAGTGTGCCCTTCTGCAGGTAGCCGGTCCCCTTGGTATTGACAAAGAGATTCAGGAGGCCTTCTATCTCGGCCTGCAGGGGTTCTATCCTGCCGTCATGGTCAAAATCCGCTTTCGCATTGAAATCGTAAACAGCTTCGGTCTGGTGCCACCAAAAGGTGTCAACCGGCGTATCTTCGTTCATGTTACTGACCTGATTAATACCATTGGCATGGCATTTTCCGAGGCACCCGGAGACATTCAATTTCGGCTGATGATGCACCTCTCCGGCCATACTGAAACTGTGACCCGACATGTCGGGGGCGAAAGAGAATCTTCCCTCGGGAAAGGCCATATGACAGCTGATGCAACTGTCCGTGATCATCGTGGCATGGACCGAGCTGTAGTAGGTTTTACCCGGAAACTCATAAGCGTTGCTGCCGACCAGCATATCCGCCTGTGGTCCATGGTGGGATCCCCAGTGACTGGGAATTTCCTTCGCCGGTAAGGATTTTACCGTTTCAGAGGCCGCCCCCCTGGTCTGGTGACAATCGGCGCAGAGATTGCCTTTGCCCAGATCGAATGGTTTGCCGCTGGGCAGGGTCACCGCAGTGGTTTTCCTGAGCGATAAATCGCCATTTAAATGGGGGTTATGACAGGTGTTACAGGCTGGCTGGGAGGGATTTTTAATAAAGGATTGGGGATCTGTCTTTCCCGTTTCAATGTATTCGATGAATCCCTCGTGGGTATGACACTTCTGGCAACCATCACCGTTGGCGTAAAAGGCATTTCCGTTATTCTTATGTCCTGACAGATCATATCCGGCCCTGGCCGACTTAATGTCGTGTGTCGGGTTCGCCCCGTGACAGGCATCGCAGAGGTCTTTGAAAAAGACAAACAATTCTGCTTTATCAACACCAAACGAGAGATTAGGCAGTGGAAACAGCAGCAGTAACGCTAACAATAGACTTTTTTTGAAATTCATCTTGAATAAGACCTCCTCGGCTCATTTCCATTTATTAAAAGAGTATCTCTTATAGGGCGATCGGCGATTAGAAATCTTTAAAATCCCTTCGTCTCAAGGAGCCATTTGACCCGGACTGATCTCCCTCGTCCCGGCCGCTCTCCGGTTCTGCATCATGAGCCTCAGCTTCCCAGTCATCAGAAGTTTCCATAGCGGCAGGATATTCTAATCGAGGGATATCATCAGAATCTTGCCAATCATCTGAACTGACTCCATATTCCAAAGAGCCTTTTTTCCCTTCAATAAGCCCAATCAGGTCATAGATCATATCGTTGATCTGTTCTGCCTGGGCACTCATCTCTTCAGCGGCACTGGCTGACTCTTCTGCATTGGCAGCATTCCCCTGGACCACTTTATCCATCTCTGCCACTGCCAGGTTAACCTGCTCAATCCCCTGGGCCTGCTCGGTTGACGCCGCGGCGATTTCTTCCACCAGTTCACCAACCTTTTCGGAGATGACGATATTCTCCTTGAAGGCCTGCTGGGTGGCTTGGGTCAGGTTGTTTCCTTTTCTGACCGCCTTTACCGTTTTTTCGATCAGATCCGACGTCGTTTTGGCCGCCTCCGCCGCCTTCATGGCAAGATTGCGCACCTCGTTCGCCACCACCGCAAAACCGGCGCCGGCCTCCCCGGCCCGGGCGGCTTCCACTGCGGCATTTAAGGCCAGGAGATTGGTCTGAAAGGCGATTTCATCGATGGTCTTGATGATCTTGCCCGTTTCCTCGCTGGACTGGGTAATTTCCTGGATGGCCCCTGCCATTTCGCCCATGTGCTGGTCAACCTTCTGCACGATCTGGATAGCTTCGCTCATCTTCGACCTGGCCGCAGCGGCATTTTCCGCATTCTGCCGAGTCATCGAGGCCATCTCTTCAAGGGACGATGAGGTTTCCTCTATGGCGGCAGCCTGCTCGGATGCCCCGGCAGCAAGGGTATGGCTGGCGGAAGCGACATCTCCCGAGGCATAGGATGTTTGCTGAGAGGCTTCACTCATGCCACTGATGACGTTTTTCAAAGGTTTGGTAATACCTCTGGTAATAAGCCAGGAGAGCAGAAGGCCGAATAAAACGGCCAAGGCAGTCGCAATCCCTATCAGGGCCTTGGCAGAACTCATCTGCTTTTTCATCTTGACGTTCTGATCTTCCCGGATCTCAGAAAAAACCTTCTCAGCATGGCGGGCCACGGATACCATCGTCTTGTCCGCAACATCCTGCTGTTGCAGCAGCTGGCCGAACCGTTCAAAGGCCTGGTCATAGACCTGAACTGCAGCTATGACTTTGTCGATCTGCTCTTTGTTCTTGTCCGACTCGAAGCGGGATTTGAGAGCTTCGGAACGTTTCAGGATCTGGACTATTCCCTCTTGTATAAGATCATTCCACTCCGTTTGGCCGCCGGAGATAATGAATTCCTTCTCGCTCTTGCGCACATCGGTGAACCACTTGCTGATCTGATTGGCATCGTCTGCATTGGCCGACTTGTCGTTCAGGAAGGCTACGTTTATCTTCCTTGCTTCATCGAGTTGGACCCGCTGATCGGCACGGATGCTCTCTGTTTGTTCCAGTGCTTCACGGGCCATATCCTGCATGGTCACGGTTGTTTCATTGAGCTGCTGCGTCAGTTCGACGAATTTGTCAAAGGCAGCGGTGTATTCTTCTATCACGGTCATGGCCGTCTTGATCTGTCTTCGGGATTTTGGCACTCTCAGGCGGGATTGCAGGTCGGTACAAAGTTCCAGAATCTGGCCGATCTGCTCATGCACCGCATACTTATACTTCTCCTCGCCGTAGGAAGCGATGAATTCATTCTCGCTTACCTGAACGCTGGTGAACCATTTGACCAGCAGGTTGGCATCGTCGGCCTTGGACAGCCGATTATTGAAAAATTGGTCAAAATCGGCCCTGCTTATTTCATGGTTTTCAAGCACCTTCTGGATCTCTTCTTTCTGGCTGGATCTGATGTCATTGATCTTTACCATAACGATCAGGCCCTTGGCCCGCATCTCTGTCTTGGTCTCGAGCTGCTGCTGCATCAGCTCGCCGCAATTGTCGAGGGCCTGACGGTAGGCCATTATCGCTGTATTCACTTTCTCGATCTGCTCGAGGTTTTTGGCCAGCTTGAAGCGGGATTTGAGGTCGGCGGACAGTTCCAGTATGCTATCGATTCGGTTATGCACCGCCTCCTGCCACTTCTGCTCACCCCTGGATGCGATAAACTCCTTTTCATTCATCCGGGCGTCGATATAGAGATTGATTATCCTGTTGGCATCCTCCACCTTGGCCATCTTGTCATTCAGGAAGGCCTCCGCCTCATCCTGCCCTTTCTCCAACTGGGCCTTCTGGTCGACCCTGATGGCCTCCACCTTCTCGAGTGCCTCTGCTGCCCTCGCCTGCATCTCTGCCATGGTCTCGTCTCTTTGACGATCAAGATCGACATAACCCTGGAAGGTATTGAAATAGCCTGTCATCTCCCTGATGACCAGGTCCATCTGGTCTTTGTTGGCCGTTTGGGTGAATTCGTCCTTGGTTTCTCTCGCCTGACTGATGATCGCTTTGATCTTTTTATCGACCATGCCGGCATAAGCCTGGTCGTTGCTGATCATGTAGTCTTTCTCCAGCTGACGGGTGTCCAGAAGTCCCAGGACCAGGCTGTTGACGTTATTCGTTTTTCCTGCCCTGTCAGAGACCCCGGTCAGGCTGTAATATCCCACATAAGCCACGACAATGGTGAGGATAAGGACAATCGAAAATCCGCCGTAGAGTTTCATCCCAAGCTTTATATCCTTAAAGAACATCGGTTGGTCCTCCAGATGTTGGCGATTTCACTCGTTTTAATATCTCGGCTGGAATGCTGCAGGGAAGTGATCACCTGACCGGCCGGTTCACAATCGAAGCTTTCGATTATGAGGAAAATTTGTCGGTAGATCGCCTGGATGAATACGTTCCAAGACGTCGACAAGCGGTCCGGAACGATTTTCTGTGCGGTCCGGTTGGCACGTTCCAACCCTTCGACCATTTTTGCCTGATTCTGG
This sequence comes from Desulfobulbaceae bacterium, assembly GCA_024643445.1. GTDB lineage: Bacteria > Desulfobacterota > Desulfobulbia > Desulfobulbales > Desulfocapsaceae > Ww85. The sequence continues at coordinate 9,325 of JAHEMX010000027.1, forward strand.
TCCGGGGCGACCCGCCGACTCGGTGCCGGCAGTCTCAAAGGCGGCAATCATCGAAAAGACCAGTAATACCTTGGTTTCCTGACGCCAAAAATGAAGCCCCGTGGTCGCCATGGAAAAGAAAAAGAGGAGCATCGACAAGATGCCTAAGATAGACTTCTTTTAGCCCCCCAGAATACCCACCAGATATTGATTTGAAATCGTCTCCCCCCGTAACTAGCTTAAATATGATATCTTTTATCACGACAAAAGCAAAGAAATTGTCCCATTATTATTTGTACATACCCGGCTTTGTCCCGCAATCGTTCTGACTAAAGTGATCCAATGCTGGGGTGAAGTCCCTTTCCGCGATGAAACAGTCGATTAAAAATCTTTAAAGTCTTCATCATTCATCGGAATCACCTGCCTGGGATTCACCTCCTTGGCCGACCATTCCAGGGAACTCACCTGACGATGGCGGCCCGATTCCACCTCGCGCCCGGCACCGTTTTTCCGACTCTTGTCAGCGGCAGCGCCAATCGCTGTTTGCTTCCTACCGGTCTTTTTTGATTCCGATTGGTGGCCGGTGCCGGAGCTCAACCCGCGCCCATTTCCTGAAACGATTATGGTCAGTTCCTTGACGAAACCTTCCATCTCCACGGCCTGACTGTTCATCTCTTCGGATGCCGCCGCAGACTCCTCAGCTGTTGCCGCCACCTGCTGCACCACCTTGTCCATCTCTGCCACCGCCCGGTTGATCTCGTCGATCCCCTGGGCCTGTTCGCTCGATGCCGCGGCGATTTCCTCCACCAGTTCACCGACCTTTTCGGAGATAACGATATTTTCCTTGAAGGCCTGCTGGGTGGCATTGGTCAGGTCGTTTCCTTTCCTGACCGCCTTTACCGTTTTTTCGATCAACTCAGTCGTCGTCTTGGCCGCCTCCGCCGCCTTCATGGCCAGGTTCCGCACTTCGTTCGCCACCACCGCAAAACCGGCGCCGGCCTCCCCGGCGCGGGCGGCTTCCACAGCGGCATTCAGGGCCAGAAGATTGGTCTGAAAGGCGATTTCATCGATGGTCTTGATGATCTTGCCCGTTTCCTCACTGGACTGGGTGATTTCCTGGATGGCGCCAGCCATATCGCCCATGTGCTGGTTTACTTTCTGCACGATCTGGATCGCCTCGCTCATCTTCGCTTTCGCCGCACCGGCATTTTCCGCATTCTGCCGGGTCATCGAGGCCATCTCTTCCAGGGACGATGAGGTCTCCTCGATGGTGGCCGCCTGCTCGGATGCCCCGGAAGAAAGCGTCTGGCTGGAAGAGGCCACCTCGTTGGCCCCGGTGACGACCTGTTCCACCGCCTGTTTCAGACCGCTGATGCTCTTGTTGATGGGACGCACGGTTGAAGAGGCGATCAACAGGATACAGATTATTGCAAGAACGACGATTGCGGAAGTAACCGAAAGGTTCAGAATACCAAGGCTTCTGACCGCCGCCAGAACCTCTTTTGCGTTTGCGCTGATGACAACCGTCCAGCCCAGCTCTGAACTGGTACGAAATGCCGCCAGTTTTTCCGCATCGTTAAAGGTATAGGTAAGCAGACCGTTGCCTTTACCCAGCATTTCCTTCCCGAAATCATATTCGTTCAAGTTCAACTTCATGATGAGCGACTTATCGGGATGGGCGATGACCTCTCCGGTCTTGTTGACGGTATACGCGTAACCTGTTTGCCCTACTTTGATTGGATTGATAAAACGCTCGTTGAATGTCTCCACGGCCAGTTCGCCGTAAAGCAGTCCGGTGACCACGCCGTCATCGATGAGAGGCGAGGCAAGGGCGACGATGGGGTTGCCGCTTTCGGCGCATACATAAATATCTGAAATGTAGACACCGTCACCCTGGTATTTGAGCGCCGCCTCAAAGAATATTTCCTTTTCTGCCGACTCGACCTGGGTGGTTGCATCCGCCGAGCTGGCCACTATCTGACCGGAGGGTGTTGCCACCCAGATATCCTCGTAATACTGGTAGTCCTTCTTCAACTCCTGGAGTTGTCGATTGGCCGTTTTTCGCGCGGCCTGTCCGACAAAGGTATCCGTGACGGCCGAAAGGAAGATTTTCTGCGCGCTCCAGTTGCGTATATCAAGTTTCCGATCAGCAAGCCACGCGTCGACAATGCCCAGGGTCGATTGGGCCAACTGGCTGATTTCAGCGTTGCTCGCCTCCACCAGCGCATTTTTGGACTTGAAGTAGGAAACCGCAGTGGAGGCCCCCATCCCGACTGCTACCAGGATCACCATGGGGATGAGAAACCGGTTTCTGAGACTAACCTGCATGATACACCTCTCTCATAGCTTTCAGCCCGGCACCCAGGCCGGCTGCACTCCGCAGCCGGCCATTTTTGCCCGGAGCATTGGCGATAGATTATTCGATAACTTTATCAGCGGATGCGATCAGTTCGTAGGCGATATTGACGCCCAGCGCCTTGGCGATTCTTGCATTGATGATCAGAGAGCCTTCCTTGTTCTGGACAATGGCGATGGTGTTGGGAGCCGCACCATCCAGAATCTCCAAGGCTGCCCCTCCGCTCCAGAGACCCTGCTCTTCGGCCACCTTGGCATAGGAAATCAGGGCCAGGGGGGCCATGAAATCGTAGGCCGATCCGGTCGGAATCTTGGTGTTGGATTCCACGAAGGCGCGCAGTTCATCGGCTTTATCGTTATAAAGCCCGCCATCGCTGTCGACGATCAGCATGTCCACCTGGCCCTGCAACTCGAGAAATCCCTTTTTCCAGTCTTCCAAATCCTTCGCATAGTAGGCGGTGACGTCATAGCCGAAGACCTTCTTGTAGTTCTCCGCCTCTTTCCTTGCGGTCAGGAGATCCGGGGCGATCATGCCGAGCCGGCTTCCTTTGGCATAGGGTTTCAGCTGGTCGATGAGCTGGGGAATCGGCGTGACCTCGACCATTCCAGTGGTATTGCTGTAGGGCATTCCGTAGACGGCAGCATCCCAGTTGAGTCCGCAAAATACGAACGGTAGCTTGTCATTTTTGAAATAGGGTTCGATGAGGAATTTGGCCGCATTGTCGTCTGCGGCGATCACCACGTCCGGCTTGAAGGCCTCGATTTCTGCTTTTGCCTTGAGGGCCGCCTCTTTCTTAAAGTCGTCGCTGGTATTTCGTTTGGTGTCCAGGCGAACCACTTTCAGCTCGACGCCGCTGCCATCAAGGGCGGTTTTCACGCCGCGCGTGATACCGTCGCTCCAGGCGTATCCCTCATGGTAGGAGTCAATGAACATGACCTTTTTACCATTGTAACTCTTTCCGAAGGCAGGACCCACGAAACATGCCATTACCAAGCAGATAGCTGTAATCACGATATTTTTCATTTTATTTCCTCTTTCTTTTTTACTGAGTTACCTACTCCTTCGGAAACTGAGCCTGAAAGAATGCTGACCGAAGGGATTTCTCTTCACCTATTCCTGATAGTATGTTCGTCACCCAGAAGACGTCATGACCATCAATAGCACCACCTTCTTCATTTGGTTCTCCTTGCGTCCAAGGTTCTGCCTTGCTTTTTGATCAATGATAAATCGACCGGTTGCAGGATTTATTCTTATGTAATACCCTTCATGAACCCGCTACACCGCTTTACGGAGCAGGACCAGCTCATCACTGGTTAACACCTTGTCGATGTCGATGAGAATCTTCACTCCCTTTTCCATTTTGGCCACGCCGAAGATATATTCGGTGTCGAGACTGGCCCCAAATGACAGCTCTCCTTCGATGTCTTCTTCTTTTATATTCAATACATCGGACACCGAATCGACCACCACACCGATCATCGCCGATCCGGATGGCCCGTCGATCTCCACCACGATAACGCAGGTGCGATCGGTAAATTCAACCGTTTCCATCGCGAATCTCAACCGCAGATCGATTACCGGAATCACTTTGCCCCGCAGATTGATGACACCCAGCACGTAATTCGGCGTGCGGGGCACGCGGGTCACCGGCATCATTCCGATTATCTCCTTAACCTTCATGACACCGAGGCCATATTCTTCGTTGGCCAGTGCGAAGGTCAGATACTTTCCCGCCTTGCTGGCCTTCGAATTTTCGGCGCCGCCTTTTGCTTCTCCCTGGGTACTCATTTTTTCCTCCATGTGTCGAAGGTACGGGGTTATAACGGTATGAAGTCCCCCTTGATTGAATCTTCGCGTTTGGCTTATTCCTTTCGGTAAACGCTGGGCTGAATATACTTTAGCCGGTGTTTGGTGCCGTTCAGGCTCTCCGCGTGCCCGACCATCAGATATCCGCCATCCCGCAAACAATGAGTGGCTCTCTTGATCAACGCTTCCCTGGATTCCTGATTGAAATAGATCATGACATTGCGGCAGAAAATGACATCAAAACAAAATCCGAAATTGAAGGGGGCCGTCAGATTCTGCCGCCGGAATTCAACGAGATCCTTGATCTCCTTTTTGACCCGGTAAAAGCCCTTCTGAGAGTTAACACCACACTGGAAGTATTTTCTGAGCTGGTAGGCGGGGATTTTCTGAACAGTTTTAGCAGGGTAGACACCCCGGGCCGCCAGGGACAGTACCTTGGTGGAGATATCGGTTGCAATAATCTTGATATCTTTCGAAACGTTTTCGCTCAAATTGTCACGCAGCCACATCGCCAGTGAGTATGGCTCCTCCCCGCTGGAGCACCCTGCGCTCCAGAAGCGTAAACCTTCGGATTTTTTTTTTTCGTATAAAGGAAACAGGTTTTTCTTCATAAATTGAAAATGCTCCTCCTCACGGAAAAAACTCGTCATGTTGGTGGACACGGCATCCAGCATTTTCACCAGTTCTTCACCAGTCTGATCATCCTTAATGATATGAAAATAGTCGTTAAAACTGTTGCAACCGATTTCCCGCATCCGCTTTCCCAGCCGTGCGCGCATCAATTCCTTTTTGCCGTCATGCAGATTTATACCGCAGCTCTCATGGATCAATTTGCTGAACCGCCTGAAGCTGTTATCCGATATATCTTGAATCACCATGGTGTTCCTGATCGTCATAGTTTGATTGGTAAAACGCGATTGTCTGCACGCCTGATTCCCGTATCTCTTGCGGTATGTTCGTTTACTATACAACAACCATGCCAAATAGACTCTCCCGGGAATGATCGTAAATACATAATCAATACAGATGGTTAATCGTGAATCAAGTTGCGATGCCTATTGTCGCCCTTCACGAAGATGTAAAGTTTACAGTGTAGTAAAGTTACACCTGTGTAAAGCTTACGCTTATTTGTAGGAGGGAAGTTGTATGGATGGTCTGCTCTTTGGGAGAAAGCCTGCCGGTGATGCATCCGGCAGTGGCTGGTTACAATGCCGGCCTCGAAGTACGCGTGCGCTCTGCCGGCGAGCTTGTATTTTTATTTACGGAAAGTCGAGACAATTTCCCGGGGTATCTGGTCCAGGGACACCACTTTTACGGCGGCACCTCTCTTTACGGCTTCTTTCGGCATACCGTATATGACACATGATTGTTCATCCTGCGCAATGGTGATCGCTCCGGCCTCTCTCATTTGCAGCAACCCCCGTGCGCCGTCGGCGCCCATGCCCGTGAGAATGACTCCCAGTGCGTTGGCCCCGGCATTTTCGGCAGTAGACTTGAAAAGGACATCCGCCGACGGCCGCTGGTGATTCACCATCGGTCCGTCCTTTACCGATACATAATACCTTGCTCCGCTTCGCTTCAACAGCAGGTGTCCGTTGCCGGCAGCAATCAGGACACGTCCGGTCAACACACTGTCTCCATCCTGGGCTTCCAGGACTTCAAGCCGACACAGTTTATTCAGTCGTTCTGCAAACGCCTTGGTAAAATTCGGCGGCATGTGCTGAACGACAACAACTCCCGGGATTGTCGGCGGAAGTTCTACCAGGATGCGCCGCAGCGCTTCGGTCCCGCCGGTTGAGGCGGCCATGGCAATCACCTTGTCCGTGGTCTCAAGAAGTGGT
>JAHEMX010000413.1 GCA_024643445.1 Desulfobulbaceae bacterium
TGCCGAAACGGCACTGGTGCCCCTGTTGTCATTCGGCATACCCGGTTCCAACTCTACCGCCATTCTGCTGGGCGGCTTCCTGATCCATGGCATCAGGCCCGGTCCCATGCTGTTTCAAAGTTCCGGCGAGGTGGTTTACAGCCTCTATGCCGGGTTGTTCGTCGCGGCAGTCAGCCTGCTTTTCATCGGCATGGCCATGCTCCCGGTCTGCATCTGGCTGGTCAACCGGCCGCGTCATTATCTGAGCGCCTTCATTTTCGCCTTGATCCTTTCGGGCATTTATTCAATTGACAACAGCCTGTTCGATCTGGGCATCATGATTGCGGCCGGCGTGACCGGTTATTTCATGAGGATGCTGCGTTTCCCCTTTTTACCGGCTGTCCTGGGGCTGGTACTCGGTTACATGGTGGAGAGCAACCTGCGCCGGTCCCTGGTCATATCGGGCGATGACTTGAGCATATTTATCGACGACCGCATATCCCTGGCGCTGCTGTCGCTCTCCTTCCTGTTTGTCGCGGGATCACTCGGCCGCCGCTTTGTCAGCTACGTCAGGAAGGAGAAAACGACGCCGGCCCCTACTATAGAATCGGAGGAAATAGCATGACGGTTGAACCTGGTACATTAACGGTGTCACAACGTCTGGCAGCCTGGGCATCATCACTTGCTCCCGGTGATCTGCCGGCCGCGACCGTCGAGAAGAACCGGAATATCCTGGTGGATATTGTCGGTCTGTGCGTTGCCGCCCGGGCCCAGGACTATGTCATTGCCGCCAAGACGGCGGCAGAGCCGGGCGACCACATCATCATCGGCCATCGTGAACGGGTTTCTCCGACAAGCGCTGCTCTCGTCAACGGCACCGCCGCCCATGGCGAGGATTTTGACGACACCTTCGTGGGCGGCCCCGTGCATTCAGGGGTGGTCATGGTGCCTGCGCTGCTGGCTGCTGCACAGACCTATAAACTGAACAATGACCGCGTTGTCCTCGGGATGGCGGTCGGTTCCGAGCTGCTCTGCAGGCTTGCGTTGACTCTGCCGAAAGCGGTCCACAAAGCCGGATTTCACCCGACTGCCGTACTTGGCGGCTTCGGCGCCGTTCTCGGTATCTGTGTCGCCTGCGAGGCCGACGAAAAAGTGACTGCCGATGCACTTGGGATCGTCGGCAGTATGGCCTCCGGAATTATCGAGTACCTGGGCGACGGCAGCTGGACAAAGCGCATGCACCCCGGCTGGGCAGCGCAGTCTGCGCTGCGGGCCTATGGTATGGCCAGGGCCGGTTTTGTTGGTCCGAAAGCGGTTTTTGAAGGTGTGCATGGGGCGTTCAGTACCTTTGCGCCGTCTATTGAGCCACGTACCGAACAGTTGTTTGAAGGCCTGGGTGAGCGCTGGGTGAGCGAGGCGATTGCTTTTAAGTCCTATCCCTGCGGTGGTATGATTCAACCGTATATTGATTGCGCCATCCAGCTCAAAGACCGGGGCGTGAGCCTTGACGGCATTACCTCGGTCGTCTGCAAGACGGCAGAGGGTATTGTGCATCGTCTGTGGGAGCCGTTGGAGCTGAAACGTCGGCCATCGACCACTTATGGCGCCAAATTCTCGACGCCATTCGGTGTGGCGCTCGGCCTCGTCCGCGGTCACGCTCATCTGCATGACTACACCGAGGCGGCCATTAGAGATGACGCTCTGCTGAAGATCGCCGGGATCGTTGATTTTGAGATTGATCCTGACAACCCTTATCCCGAACAGTTTACCGGTCATGTGCGGCTGGTGTATGGCGACGGCCGCATCGAGGAGGCGGAGCAGGGGTTTATGCGGGGTGGGGCGGATGCCCCGTTATCGAGGCAGGAAATAGAAGATAAGTTTCGGGCTAACGTGGACTTCGGTGGTTGCGACAATGCTGAGCATCTGCTTTTTGTCTGCGATCAGATCGGCAATCAGCAAGGCAACTTTACGCTTATTGAGGAGCTTGCAGGACAATGACCTTGGAACAGGAGGGACGTGTTGTACTGGTCACCGGCGCATCGCGTAACATCGGTCGGGCTATTGCGCTGGCGCTGGCCCGACGCGGCGCGGATGTTGTTGTTCATGTTGCCCGGGACCGGCAGGCCGGAGAAGAAACGGCATCATCCGTGATGGCTGTCGGTCGGCGGGCAGAGGTTGTGCAGGGCGATCTGGCATACCCGGAGATTGCCATGAGGGTGGTTTACGAGGCGGCCGAAGCCTTTGGCAGACTTGACACCATCGTCAATAATGCAGCTATCCGGCCGGAAGCGCCTTTTGCCATGCTGACTTACGATGAGTGGCGTCGGGTCCTGGCGGTATGCCTGGACTCTGCCTTTCTGGTGGCGCAGGCGGCTCTGCCCTATCTCGTCAACAGTGATTGTGCTTCCATCGTCAATATCGGGGGCTTGACCGGCCATACAGGCGCGACTCACCGGGCGCATGTCATCACCGCAAAGGCCGGCCTGATCGGGCTGACCAAGGCCCTGGCCCATGAACTGGCTCCCCAGATCACCGTCAATTGCGTCTCCCCCGGCCTGATCGACACCAAGCGCCAAGGCCAGACGGAGAAAACCCCGCAGCACCATGCCACGCGCACGAATCTTGCCGGTCGGCGGGGACTGCCCGAAGAGGTCGCGGAGGCGGTTGCCTATCTGTGCGGTCCGAGCGCCCGTTACATTACCGGACAAACACTTCACGTCAATGGTGGCGCCTACCTGTCATAATCAGGAGATTGCTGATCGAACCCGGCAGCCTTCCGGGAAAAGACGTTTGTCTATCTATTCGTTATCGCTTGAAAAATTAATGACCACACGAGCAGGTGCCTGACTCCTCACAACAGCAGCGGGAATGGCCGGGGAGCGGATAAGCTTCCCTCGCTGCCGTTCAGACTTTTGATGGTGTGCGTAATCGGCACCCTTCCGTATCAAAAAGGAAGATATGTTCAGGTTTGCCGGTTACTCCCGCAACCGATCCCGCTTCCGGGAGCAGATCGGTACTGGTCATGCGGACAATGAGATCTTCATCCTTCTGGTTTCTCAGGTGGATGAGTGACTCGGCGCCCAGTGCTTCCGTGAACCTGACGGTCGAGTCGAACATGCCGGCTCCCGGCTCGCACAAGCGCAGGTGTTCCGGCCGGAGTCCGACGGTTACCGTCTGATCGGCATGGGAACAGCCGGCAATGGCGCCTGCATTTTTTAGATGGACCGCTCCCTGCCTGATCTCTGCCGAGAGGAAGTTCATCGGCGGAGAACCGATGAATCCGCCGACAAAGATCGTTGCCGGGTTGTGATAAACCTCGTGCGGGGTGCCGATCTGTTCGGCGACCCCATTGTGCATGACGATCATCCGGTCGGCCAGGGTCATCGCCTCAACCTGGTCATGGGTTACATACAGGGCGGTGACGGCAAGGTCCCGCTGAAGTGTCTTGATCTCCATGCGCATCTGCACGCGGAGCTTGGCATCGAGGTTGGACAGCGGCTCATCGAACAGGAAAACGGCGGGGTTGCGGACAATGGCCCTGCCCATGGCAACCCGCTGCCGCTGGCCGCCGGAGAGCTGGCGGGGTCTTCTTTTGAGGTAGGGCTCTAGTTCAAGCAGACGCGCTGCTTCGGCCACCCGCTTTTTGATCTCCTTCTTGTCCATACCGGCGATTTTCAGGCCATAGGCCATGTTGTTGAAGACGGACATGTGCGGGTAGAGCGCATAGTTCTGGAACACCATGGCAATGTCACGTTCCCTCGGCTCAAGATCGTTGACGACCCGGTCGCCAATGGCGACGGTCCCCTCGGTGATTCTCTCCAACCCTGCGATCATGCGCAGCAGGGTGGACTTGCCGCAGCCGGATGGACCGACAATAACGATCAGTTCACCATCGTTGATAGTCATCGATATGCCGTGAATGACGGCGACCTTACCAAAGCTCTTCTTGACGTTGTTTATCGTTACTCGTGCCATATCTCTTTCTATTTCTCGCTTTCAACGAGCCCTTTGACAAAGAGTTTTTGCATGAAAATGACCACCGCCAC
>JAHEMX010000414.1 GCA_024643445.1 Desulfobulbaceae bacterium
GTGACCAAGCTCTCGCCGAAACCGGTCGGGGCCGATGAGCTCGCCCAGCTTTTCAAAGGCGCCATGCGATACTGGTAGAACCGGCATCGCTTCAGCACGGACCGCAGCTCGAAGCAGGGAAGGAACAGGTTGTCAGCTGTCCCTTCCCTGCCGACTGACGGGACCGCTACCTGCCATATCCTGTCAGAAAAGATTCACCGTCACCGTTTTGCCGCCATATCCGTGCACCGAGTCATGGGCACGGACGCTGACCTCCCTGATATTCTCAGGAATAAGTACCCCGGCAAGGCCGCGTGTAAAAGGCTGTTCCTCCACGTGAGGGTGCAGCAGCGTCCGTGTCGCCAGCACGGTCCCGTCCGGCGCAAGCACCTCCCATTTGTCGGCATAGTGATGCCAGCCTTCATCCCCGTGCCGCACCGTAACCGCAAAGCGGTACTCCCCGTTCCCCAGGGAAACGGCTTCCACTTCGACCACCTCGGCTACTCCCGCAGACACCTCGGCGGTCAAAGCCAGCAGCAGAGCTATCGCGGTTAAAACAGATTTCATCATCACCTACCTCTCTGCTTACAAAGGGTTCAGGGACGTTCACGAGCCGTTTTGCAACTCGATGTTTTTAACCGCCTCGATCAACTCGTCCAGTGTCGCAAACGCACCCATCTGCTCCTTTGAAACGGCCACCTCAAGGGCATCGCCTTGTTTTAGGATCACCGGATAATCGAATTTCATGTCATACTGCTGTTCGAATTCATCACGATGCAGAAAGAGCATCTGCATGCCGGCCTTCCGGCGAAAGGCTTTCCACTCAGGGTTCTCGCGGAAGGTGCCGTGTGTCAGGCTGCAGAGAAGGCAGCCGTAGGTCTGCGGAGCGAACAGTTTCTGGCCGATATCCTTTATCGTATTGGCAAGCCCGCTGTCGGCGTTATAGACAAATATGAGTTTCATCCGCCACCTCTCAAATAGGTATTGCACACCATGCCTTTTTGACCCATCATTTATCCTTGTGGATTGCTGGTAAGAGACTTCAACATAAGTATTTATTCCCCTTTGTCATTTGGTTAAAAAGAACCTGCCATTGCTGATGTTCGCTCAGGATTGTCTTGCCCGCATACGGCGATTGCGTTAATAGAATGGATTAATGTTTAGAGGATGCAGCAGTGACAAACGACAGGAAACTCTCGCTGCAAACGGATAACTATCTTCAGGTCAAGGAGATGAGGGATGAACCCGTATCATGAGGCCCACCTGTTCGTTGCCGCCATCAGAGTGATTCACCATAAAAAGCACTCCCCACCAACAATCGAGGAACTGTGTTCCGCCATTGACGTATCGGTGGAATCAGGCCTTGCAACCTGCCGGACACTGGCCAAACTCGGCATCATCGAGTTATCCGAAGATCCCTTTTCCATCAAACTCGGGATTGGTGATCACCTGGCAATAGAGAAACTGCCGCGGGAGACAAAAAAAGAGGACGGCCTGTCCAGAGACCTTGAAGCGTTCATGGCAAAGAAAAAAGATATGGACAAAAAGCTTGAAGCCATCCAGGCGGATCTGAAGAAGAAACGGCAGGATATGCATGGCGGTATAGAGGAGAAACTCCGTAAGGAAATGGAGAAGTTGAAGAAAGGCGGCTGAGCTGCCCGACGGGGCGCACCCGGGCCTGCCCGCATCATAGCGCCGGTCATTGTAAAGAAGGCCCAAGCCGCAAGAAGATGCCCTGCCGTATGGCCGCAAGCCCGGCTGTTCCCCCGGTTCAGTTTCAACAATACGCCGATTCCCCGCTCATACCAGTCGACCAACAGAACGGAAATATTTATTGTTATTTAGTTCACTTACCGGGAGAACGGTTGACTTTAGCGTCTGTGGTATTGCCGAAAGAAAACAAAGCAAGTAAGTTATAAGCCTCTTCTCGCTTTTTCAAGTAAGCGTTACCTCTGTTTGGCTGTACGTTGTCCCCGCTGACTGCAGTTTGTCCTCGTTGACGGTACTTTGCCTCACGAAACCATTGATACTGGAGGCACTTATGAAAGCAACCAATTTAGAATCCGTACTGAACATCTGGAACGTCACCGATGATGCTGAAAAGCGGATCATTATGAACCAGTTTATCAAGAAGCATGGTGATTTTTACACCCAGGATGAATTCATGGCCTTCCTGGCAAAAAAATACAAGAAAGCCCGATCATCAGACACCCTTCCCATCACCGGAAGACGTCAGGAACACTGATCCCGGGGCAGTAGCGGACAAAACACGGGAGAGCGTGCATGACGTCAATCAGACGGCGGTGCTTCTCCGGTAGGCCGCCACCAGCTTGATGGCCCGGGTGGAAATATCCTCCAGAGCGTAATCCGGTTTATACAGGGAACCGCCAAAGCCAAAGCCGGCAGCGCCGGCCTGTAGATAGCCCTGCATATTCGAGTCATCAATACTGCCGACAGGTATCAGCGGCACTCCGCCGGGCAGTACGGCACGCATCGCCTTGATCCCCTTGGGCGGCACGAGTTCAGCCGGAAACACCTTCAGGCCGTCAGCGCCATGCTGCAGTGCCGTGAACGCCTCGGACGGTGTGGCAATACCGGGCAATGAAACAAGCCCCCGTCGTTTTGTTTCCCTGATAACCTCGGCCGCAACATTGGGTGAGACGACAAAGACACCCCCGGCAGAGGCGACGCTGTCCACGTCCTCCGGGGTAAGCACCGTTCCCCCGCCGATAAGCGCCCTGTCTCCAAACGCCTCGGAGAGAAGCCGAATGGACAGCTCAGCTTCAGGAGAATTCAGCGGTACTTCTATCAGGCCGAACCCGGCCTCTATCAGGACAGCGCCTGTCGCTACCGCATTTTGGGGCTGCAGTCCCCTGAGTATGGCAATAAGGGGCGTCTGCTGAAAAAGCTCTTTAAACGTCATCTGTGGCACCACCGGTAAAAGTTACAGCCACCCTGAATAACCGGCTTATTCAAGATACCCTGCTATTCTTGCATACCCCTGTTCCGCCGCATCCTCAACAACGCGAAAAGAGGTGTGCCCCAGGAAGCGGAAGGCCTCTGCATATCTCTCGCACAAGGTCCTGCTGCCGATGATAACCATCGGCAGATCCTTGTCGCCGAGTGCCTGCAGACCGCAGCCGATTTCGCTGCCGATCAGCACCCCGGAAAGAAACGACGCGACCTCGTCAGGACCGTGCTGCTCAAGCAGCACCCTCGCCCGGGCAGCAAAAATTTTCGAGAGTACGGTGCCGTCTTCAGCCCGCCGGTCCGCTCCCCGTTCAAGGCCATGTTTAAACGCCCGGTCAACGTACGGCGTCCCGTCGCTGATCAGCCCTATCAGGGACTTCTTCATCAGGATATCGTACACTTCGCCCGTCATCGTGGTCTGAAACCGCCTTATACAGCCATGTTTTACCTCAACCCATTTACTATGGGTCCCGGGCAGGACGACAAGGGCATCATCACGGTCTGCACAGACGCCGAAAATCTGAAGTTCCTCGCCGCGAATGACATCCGCCGGGTGCTTCTGGCAGACACCGGGAAAAAAGATCAGTTCAACACCCCGATATTCCCGGCGCAGGGCAAGCGAGAGGTAATCGTCAACACAAACGGGGACCTCCGCATAGGGCGTCTCAACCCAGCCGTTCCGGCTGGTGATCATGCCTGAAAGAAGAATCCTGTCGCCTTTGTCAACCGCATCGCCGAGCAGGTTAAACAGCGTATCCTCGAACCGGCCCTTCTCTACATTCAGGATACCGCTCCGATGCTCTAGCCGTTCAGTAACGAGGCCTTCCGGGCTATAGCAGTAGACGCGGAAACTTGTTGATCCCCAGTCAACTCCGATATGTTTCATAAACGACCTTCCCCTCGAAGCTGCCGTCGCGGCAATCCCGGCAAAATATGCAGACCGGATAAGTTTTTCCGGGCATCCCGGCCCCTGCAAAACGAGCCCGGGACGCTTTTTGAAAAAGAAATGATTTCTGCCCCTATGCTATCGATGCGTCATCATTCATCCCAAAGGTTCGCTATCGTGTAGGGACC
>JAHEMX010000415.1 GCA_024643445.1 Desulfobulbaceae bacterium
ATTTCCGAAATCCTCTTCTCCGGCAGGCGGATGTAGTTGATCTGTTTGGTTAACCGTCTTGGCATAAGCGTATCATTGTTTCTTAACCTGCTCCACTTCCGTTTCCGGTTGCTTGATGGCTGGAAGGGGCAGGGTAATCGCTGGAGAAGTCGCGGTATTCTGTATAACAACGGTATTCTGGCCGGTCTGGTTTTTCTCGTATGCAGCCGCCCATTTCTGCTGAGCCAGAAATTCGAGCAATACCGTATCAGTCGTTCCATCCGACCGGCCTACACCCTGCTGCAGTGATTTGATACCCTCCAGATAAGCGGCATAAAGCTTCTTGATTCGGCTTGCCTCCTGGTCGGCGGCATAGTTCTCCGCTTCGGCGATGAGTTCACGGCGCTTCTTTTCCTCCGAGGCTTCCACCAGTTTGTCACCAAACCGTGTTTCCTTCAGGACAAAGCTGACGATCTCAATCCCGTACTTCTGCTCAAGAGTCGGACCACCCTCGTTTATTGGTAATGATTTCAGCTCTTTAAATATTTTCTCCTTGACCTGGGCCCGATTGCTGATCAAATCGTTTAACGGTTCTGACTGCAGGGCATCCTTGACAATGCCGTCGTAGTCTCCCTGCAGCAAGGTCATCGGGTCCAGGTTTTCGATGGCCCATGTTTTCAAATCGCGAATCCGGTAAGTCAGTAGAGCGGAAGTCCATAAGGCGACGTTTTCGTTGGAAATGATGCGCATCGGCTCAGTTCTTCCTCCCAGGTGCATTACCTGGTTCATCAAGGTCACTTCCTGCTCGATTCGCGTGAACAGGGGCAGGCGCACATGCCAGCCGACCGCCGTTACCGCCTCCCGCTTCCCGCCAAGTTTTTCAAGAACAACGGCGTAGTTCATCTTCACCTTGAATATGGTCTTGGTGGCATAGATAGCCGCCACCACGGCATAGGTTACAGCCAGCAGCAAGGAGACAAGCAGAACGATGCGACCAAGGCGAAAGACAAAAGCCCGCTGGAAAACTTTAGGGGATGGGTTATCTGACATAGTGACTCCTGCAGTTCGTTGATGGGAACAGCGGCATATCCGCTGCACCGAAACCCGGGCCGTTCACTTGCACGCAGCGGATGACAACCATAAATCTGCAGATGATGTATGAGACAAAAATCTTGCAAGCACTATCACCTGCAAAATAGGCAATGAAACGGTTCCTGTCAATCTCCTGGAGTCCATCCCTCGGTGCACAACTCCTCGAAAGCGTCAGGATTGGGTTCCGCCTGCCGCTTCTGCTCCGTGCGGGAACAAAAATGAATATTTTTTATTCCGTTATAGCTATCTCATGGTAGCTGAAGTTGTTAGCCGTCCCTCGCTGCCGGTTTGGATTTGGACCGCTGATCAAGGGCCTGCAGCACATAGGGCAGCAGGTTTTCTGCAATAATCCGGTGTCCCTTTTCGTTCGGATGAATACCGTCTGGCTGGTTGAGATCAGGCTGCATCGCAACGCCTTCCAGAAAAAAAGGCATCAGGACCACCCGGTAGCGATTCGCCAGATCCGCATAAATCCCGTTAAAACGGGCGAGATAGTCCGGCCCCATATTGACAAGCATCTGCATGCCAGCCAGCA
Source organism: Desulfobulbaceae bacterium (assembly GCA_024643445.1). Classification (GTDB taxonomy): domain Bacteria; phylum Desulfobacterota; class Desulfobulbia; order Desulfobulbales; family Desulfocapsaceae; genus Ww85. The sequence goes on from JAHEMX010000415.1 coordinate 1,607, forward strand.
CCACCGTCACTCCCTGCGCTTGACTTTTCCTGATGATCTCACTGATATTTTCCTGCACGAGAACAGGATCGATACCGCGCATTCCATCGTTTGCCCCTGTTTCCAGGATGATAAGATCCGGCTTCATGCCGAGAATCCAGTCGGTCCGGGATCGCGCGCCGCTGCTGGTTTCCCCGCTGACCCCGCCATTGACCACCCGGTAATGCAATCCAGCTTCTTTCAGCCGCTGCTCCAGGAACGCTGGATAACTGTCCTGCAGGGAGACGCCGAGCCCTGCCGTCAAACTGTCCCCCATGGCGACAATCACGCCATCATTTGGCTCATTCACCCCTTGTTCGGCAACGGTTTCCTCTGCCCGCTCGCACCCCGTTCCAACAAGCAGCATAATAACCATTATGTACAGCAGCTGCAGGCCGATAGCAGACCGCCCTCTGCGCCGTCTGAACAATCTTTCATGTTGCACGGATGTCAGTCTCCATTTTGCTGCCGCAGGAAATGAACCGGTTTCCCCCTGACCACACCAAGCGAACCGAGCAACCCGAGGGTCACGACCAGAACCAGGGTGATGAGCAGCATGACAATCGGTCCGCTCCAACTCAGCCGGTATGGAACAGTAAAGAAATATCGGCACAGCAGCCAGGTGGCAATATGGGCGCAGAGAATAGCTATCAGGGAACTGAGCAGGCCAAGAATCATATTTTCATACACCAGAATCGACAGGACAAAACGCGCTTTTGCCCCGAGGACTTTATAATAGACGGATTCCTTTAAGCGCTCGAGCCGCGTCGCGAAAACAGCGCTTACCAATATCAGACATCCCGCCAGTATTGAAAAGATCGCGAAAAAGGTGATTATCGCGGCAAGACGCCCGATCATCTCACCGAGTCTTACGGCGGTCTCAGCGACATTGATGGCACTGACGTTGGGCAGGGCGGAGATGATCCTGCCTATGGTTTGCGGGATAGCATCTTTTTCCAGGTGCAGGGCCGCAAAAAGAGTCTGCGGGGCAGCCCTCAGAACCTCAGGGCGAAATACGAAATAGAAGAAAGGATAGAGCATTGACTTTGTTCGCGTTCTCAGGCTCGTCACCTTTGCCTGCAGCATAACACCCTGGATATTGAACACCAGCAGGTCGCCAAGATTGATATCGCCGATCTCAGCAATGGTATCAAGGATAGATACCTCCACCATGCCGGCTGAGACACGTTTGCTGTTAAAGAGCTCACCGCCCTTGATGATGCTTTCATCCGCAAGCAGGGCGTCGCGATAGGTTAAATTAAATTCTCGTGCGAGGCTGTCACTCTTCCTGCTGCGTTCTTTTTCGTAGTCAATCGGCTCACCGTTGATCGATACGAGCCGGGCACGAATCACTGGAAAAAGCTCGGCCTCCTGTCCAATCACAGAAAAAAACGTCTCTTTCTGATCCGGTTGAATATCGAGACAAAAGAGATTGGGGGCCCCAATCGGGTATGATTTGACAAAAGAGGTAAAGAGATTGAACTGAAGCAGGTAAATGGTCAGCAGAACGGTCAGGGCCGAGGCCAACGTCACAATGATCGGCCGGGTTGCATTGCCTGGCCGATCAAGACTTCTCAGTGACTGACGTATCTTCAGAGAACGGACTTTTGCGCGTTTCAAGCCTTTGATGGCCCAGACGGTAAGAACAAAAATGATACTTATCAAAGCAAGACAGCCAAGAATGAAATAGATGCCCGTTTTTACATCCTCAAGCTGTCTGATCACCAGCAGGGACATGAACAAAAGCCCCAGACCATATGCTGAATAGTTGATTGATTTTCTGAGTTGAGCCGGATTCTCGTGCCGAAACAAGGCAACCGGCTTGATGGTTTCCAACCGGTACAATGGCAAAAAAGTGAAAAGAATTACCACCAGCAGGCCAAGAACGAGACCTTCGGCAACATCAACCGGAGAAAGTGCTGACGATGCCGAAAAGGGCAGTGCTCCTCTAAAAAACAGCGGCAACAAGTTCTTGATACCATAGCCGGCGATGATTCCGCCAACCGCACCAGCAAACCCGAGGGAAAGGACGACCAGCAGGTAATGGACAAAGAGAAAACCAGACGTTGCCCCGACGCTTTTGGCTATGGCAATCACCCGCTGTTTCTGTCTCAGTATCGCCGCAAGCGAACTCTGCATGCCGATACCACTGAGAAGCAGGGTGAAGATACTGATAAAAGAAAGAAAAAACAAAAGGTTATCGAAAAAACGTTTGACACCCGAACGGGCTGTACGAGCCGTTTCCACGCGCTCCTGACCGATACGTGCCAACCGCCCGAGTTCGTCGGCAATGGCCTGAACACTCCCTGGATCATTGACTTTCAAAAGAATCTCGTATTCAGATCGACTGCCGGTTCCAAGCAGATGCAAGCTTTCGAGATC
>JAHEMX010000416.1 GCA_024643445.1 Desulfobulbaceae bacterium
TACCGGTGACAAAATAGAGCAGGGCAACCTTCCAGCCGAGCAGTCCGTACAGCATGATCAGCGCGATCTCATTAACCATCGGGGCTGCTATCAAAAAGGAAAAGGTCACCCCGAGGGGGATGCCGGCCGTCATGAAGCCGATAAAGAGCGGCACCGCGGAACAGGAGCAGAACGGAGTGATCACGCCCAGCAGTGCAGCAAGGACATTACCGGCGGATTCACGCCTGCCGGCAAGAAATCTTCTCGTCCACTCTACCGTCACATAGGAACGGGCGATACCGATGAGAAAAACGACCAGCGTGAGCAGCATCAGGACTTTAGGTGTATCGTAGGCAAAAAACTGCAGCGCCTCACCCAGGTGTGTCCCCCGCTCGAGACCTAGCAAATCAAAGATCAGCCAGAGGGAAAAGGGCTGCAGTTGCAGGTATAGCATAAACCAGACCACGCCTGCAGCGACAAGACCCAGCATCAGGCGAACGGGTCTGGTTCGTTTTTTCATGGCGATCGGGGACGGTTCGGTACACGAACAATTATTTACTCCGGCTTGCTCGGTCATCGGGGATACCGTGGCCTCATTTTCGCTATGCCGGTATAACAATCCGTAAATTGGCCTGTCAGCCAACTATAATCTTTTTTCCCGTAAGCCATTTCATCACTTCCTATTTTCGTCTATGACCGATTCAATACAATGAAAAAAATTCAGAATACAGGGAACCTTCAAGCGATAGTATACCTGCTTGCCCCGTTTATCATCCACGACAATACCATTTTTTTTTAATACATTTAGATGTTTAGACACCGTTGATATGTCATGCCCGACCAGCTCGGTCAAGTCACAGACGCACCGTTCTCCGTGCGAAAGTTCATCGACAATCATCAGACGGGAGGGGTGCGCCAGGGCCTTCAGGACCGCAGACCGCTCCTCGAAGTGTGCACGGGTGGTCGATCGCTCTGGGATGTAACGATGCAGTTGTGGCATGGAATCTCCTCTTTATTGGCAATTTAACCAACTGATTTGAAAATGTCAAGCCTTTCTCGTAACCTGAACATGATCCGCCGAATGACACGATGACTCGTTACGATTTTGCAGAAAGCAGCAATGCGGGGTACCCGTGGCATCATCCGTGCGGGCGGGATAGCTAGCAGGCGTTGAGTGCCTTTTGTATAGCCGCGGCAATAGCACTTACCGGTCCCATCTTTTTTAATACCGCGACCGGCGCAAGTTCACGGACCTGCTGGGGGAAGAAGCTGTCATCATAGCCGCTGAAAATGATGATCGGTATCGCGTACTTCGTCTTGATGATCCGGCCGGCCTCGATGCCGTTCATCTTTCCGGCCAGGGTAATATCCATCAAGATAACCTCGGCCCGCTCATCCTCCAGCCGCCTGATTGCCTCTTCTCCGGAAGTCACCGGTCCAGCCACCTCATAGCCGAATGTTCTTAGTTTGCGGGCAAGCATCAGACCGATCAGAACTTCGTCCTCAACAATCATAATCGTGGCAGCCTTGGCAGTCATATTCGCTTAACCGCTTCCGGTTCGGGAAAGACAATCGAATAACGGGTTCCGCTACTGCTGTCGACAGCAAGGGTTCCGCCCAGTTGCATGGTGACAAGACTGGAAATGATCTGCAGGCCAAACGAGCTGCTCCGCAGCACTTCGACGTCAGCCGGAACCCCGACGCCATTGTCTCCAACCGTAAGTTCAATGTTCCGGTGTTGCCGCTTTTCAAGTCGGATGAAGATAGACCCCTTGCGGTCGCCGGGAAAGGCATGTTTCACCGAGTTAGTAACAATTTCATTAATGACCAGGCCCAGGGGAACGGCGAAATCAATATTGATCAGGATCGGTTCGATGGCAAGCTGCAGCTCCACCCGGTGATCGAGTATCATGCTGGCCACAAGCGATTCGGCTATCTCCCTGATATACGATTCGACATCGATTTCAGAGAGATTCTGTGACTGGTACAGTTTCTCATGGACGAGCGCCATGGCCCGGATCCTGTCTTCCATTTCCCGGAAAATTACCCGTACGCGTTCATCCGCAATATCGGCCGACTGCAGATCAAGCATGGATATGACCACCATCATATTATTTTTCGTACGATGATGAATCTCTTTGAGCAGTACTTCTTTCTCATCGAGTGACTTCTGCAGCTGACGGTCCTGCAGTTTAAGCCGAGCCTCGTTCAAACGACGATCACTGACATCGGTAACGGTCCCAACCATGACCGGTTTTTCCTGCCAGATAACTGTCTTGGCCCAGATCTCGCCGAAAAAGGTTGAGCCGTCACCCCGAGTACAGGATATCGTGTAGGGAGGGACCTCTTCCCCTCGAAAACGAAGCTCCATGTTTTTTTTAACCAGTGGCCGGTCCTGTTCACTGATCAGAGCCAACGGATCAGTTCCTCTCATTTCCGGCTGCGTGAGCATGAACATATCGGCCAGGGATGAGTTGACATAGGTAAGCAGGTCATCCGTTATAATAAAGATTCCGGCCGGCGATGCTTCCATCGTGTCGTGATATTGCTGCTGGCTTTCCCGCAGGGTCGTGGCGATTATCTGTCGCTGTTCCACTTCTTTTTTCAGGAGTTCAACCGTCCGCTCGAGCTCACCTCTCTTGTCAATCAGTTCATGCGTCCTGCGCACCACCGTCTCTTTCAGTTCTTCAGCATATTTATCCTGCTGATCTTGAGCGATCTGCAATTGTTCGACCATGCTGTTAAACGATGCCGCCAGCACCCCTGCTTCATCGGTAGTTGTAACAGGACAGCGGACACTCAGATCGCCTGCGGCAACACGTTGTGTTGCCGCAGCGAGGATACGCAGGGGCATCACCAGAAACTTGACAGACAGGAAAACCATGAAGACCGCAATGGAGATGATTGCCAGCGTAAGGAGTATACCTCTTATTTCCACGTTCCGGACGGTTTCAGTCAGTGCGGATCTGGTTTTTCGAACCGAGGCCAGCATGTCGCTTTCCCTGACCGCCAGACCGGAAAACCAGCCCAGCCCGGCGGCCATTCTGCTCGTTACCACATAATAGATTTCGCCTTCATGGCTGAGTTGGGTAAAAAGCGTATCCTCATGGTTATCTTCCAGTGCAATGGCGCGCGCCATTCTGCGCACATCCTCTTTGGACGAATCAGCGAGTGACACTTCAAGCCGGTCTGCCGAGTTTTTCAACAGGGATCGGTCCGCGGCCAGACCAAAATGGGCATAGTAGCCATCCGGCAGGGCGATCACCCGCCCGCTGGCATCCAGGAGAAAGGAGAACAGGACAGTATCATCACTCTGGCTCTGTCCGTACTGCAGAACATCCCTGATAATGGTATCAAGCGGAACATCAATGCCGGCAATACCAGCAAAAGCAGTGTTGCCATCGTAAATCGGGGCACTGGCGGTCAACATCAGACCATCTATCACATCATCCTGGTAAATACTCGTCCAGCGTACGGCGCGAGAGGCATCATTTCGCTTCGTAAAAACCGTCATTGGCTCCCCATCACGCAGATCAAACATTGAAGTGGGAGGCAAATTGAAGACAACCTCCTTATTCTTGCTATTGTCGGTGCAGTATAAGCCGATACCGGAGACCGTGATCACATGACTGGCCAGCACCTCATCGTTCTCAAGGAGCACCCGCTGGAAAAGGGGTGTCATATGGGTGAGAGCCTGCAATTCCTCTCTGATGGCGGGACCCAACTCCGCTCCTCCCCAATAAACGGAAGCAACAGGATCCTCAATCGAGTTCATCCATTGTCCGTTATCCGGCTGACGGCGATAGTGATAGTCCTGAAGGGGATGGCGGGCATAGGCCGTTTGGTCTGCATAGATGCTTGTGGCCTGACTGGCAAGAAGGCCTGCAGATGCTGCTACCCGGTCAAAAAAGGCCTGAAACCGGGTTGTCCGCTCTACCGTGACCTCCCTGAGATAGGAGAATGCCTGGGAGCGAATCTGCAGTTCATTGATCTCTGCGATCTCGTGACCATA
>JAHEMX010000417.1 GCA_024643445.1 Desulfobulbaceae bacterium
AGTATCATTTATTATGCGGTCAGCTTCGGCCTGTTTTTCGGTATCTTCCTGATGCGTTACAAGATGGAGCTTATTCTTGCCACGCCACTGATTGCCGGATTCGTGGCCTGGTATATCCATCTTGGTTTTCTCGAGAACAGCCCGACGCAATATCCTGAGCTTCTTTACAAACAGAAGAACTTTACCATCTATTGCTGTTTTTGCGGACTTGTGTTGCAGCTCCTGCTCTTTGTTGATGTCCCGATCCTCTATACTACTTTTCAATCGACCATGCATACCATTCAATAGGCTGATTACCTGGCATGTGTTTATGAACCTGGCACTCTTTGATTTTGATGGAACAATCAGCGACAGGGACAGCTTTCTCCTCTTCCTGAAGTACGCATCTCCGTTTCCTTTTTACCTGTCATGCACGGTTTTATTGCCCAGGATTCTCCTTTTTCTGGTGAAGCGCTATCCCAACCAGAAGCTGAAGGAGGACTTCCTTACACGGGTCCTGAAGGGCCGGGCAGAGGCCGAGCTGAAGAAACTGAGTGAACACTTCTGTGCTGATAAGATACCAGCCATTATCCGGCCCGGCGCCTCTATGCGAATCAGGTGGCATCAGCAACAGGGCGACGAGATCTGTATAGTAACGGCAACGCCGCGCCTTATGCTTGAACCCTGGTGCCTGGCACATGATCTCAAGATCATCGGCACGGAACTGGCAACCGATAGCGCGGACAGACTGACTGGGATGCTTGCCGGGGATAATTGCCGGGGAGATGAAAAAGTCCGTCGCATCAGAGCTGCCTTCCCTCTGGCCGACTATCAGACGATTTATAGTTATGGTGATACCAGTGGTGACTTGCCGATGCTTCATCTGGCCCAGGAAGCGCACCGATTTTACAAACCGTTCAGGGCATAGCAGCATCGGCTCGCCCCCGCTGAACATTTTCTATCATTGATGGAAGAGTGCACGGGGCACAAAACGTAGCCCGCACTATTTTGCTATTTCTGCATTCGTTTATATTTTTTTTAATACTTAGAGCTGTTACCTGAAAATGTTCGTGGAATTTTGCGGCGAATTGATTCCTTGTTGTTTGCTGAGGTCAGGCTTTACCGGTGAGAAAACGGAACATCTGGAGCGTTTAAACAGCAACATCTGATCTGTCCTATCTGTCTCTTGAGCTATTTGCTGAAAGCATTGGGGGCAATGGTACGGCAGGAAGGACGGGAGGATGATGGTTGCAGCCACTGAAAAGAGTGCACCGGAAATGAGAGAATCTGAGGGGAGGCGTATCAGAACTGTTCAGGATTACATAGATGAAACGCCTTATTGGGCAGATGGCACGCAGGCACCGCTGTCACCAATGACTGCCATGCAGTGGAAAATCTGGTTTTTGGCATCCGCCGGCAAATTTTTTGAGGGCATGGTTGTTTTTATGACCGGCGTTGCCCTGCCTCTGATTGTTCAGGAGTTCAGCCTTGATGATTTGGAAAAAGGAACCGTCAGTGCCGCGACCCTTTTCGGCATTTTGGTGGGTGCCTCTCTCCTGGGGGGACTGGCGGATCGTTATGGCCGTAAAAAGATGTTTGTTGCGGAGATGGTCCTCTTTGCCGTCTGCCTGGCCTGCATGGTTTTCAGTCCCAATTTCAAGATATTGGTCATTTTTCTTTTTGGGATTGGTCTATCCTTGGGCTGTGACTATCCGACCGCCCATATGATTATTTCTGAAAGTATCCCCAGCCTCAGTCGGGGGAAACTTGTTCTTGGTGCTTTTGCCTTTCAGTCACTCGGCGCGTTGACCGGAATGGCCGTAGGATATCTGATTCTCTATGAAAATCCTGATCTGGGTGCATAGCGGTGGATGTACGGCACAGCACTTGTTCCGGCTATTATTGTGATTATGGGAAGACTCTTTATTCCCGAGAGTGCGCAATGGCTTGTTTTTAAGGGGAAAGTTAAGGAAGCTGAAGATGCCTTGAAAAGACTGCTGCATCGTAAGCCGAGCTATCCGAATCGAGTTCACCTTGTTGTGCCGGACGGCGGGGGTGCGGCTGGTTCGTCAGATTCGGGAAGCTATCGGGAGCTGTTCAGCAAAAAAAATATCAGAGCAACCATGCTTGCTTCGGTACCTTGGTTCCTCCAGGATTTGAGTACCTACGGCATAGGTATTTTTACCCCCACCATTCTCGCTACCGTCATTGGCACAAAGGGTGTCAGTGCCCGGAATGTGGCTGAGCTTATTCAAAACGATATTGTTGCCGCTAAAGGTTCGGCTTTTATCGATTTATTGTTGCTGGTCGGCATTGTTTGCGCCGTGTTGTCGGCTGATAAGGTCGGCAGGATCAAATTACAGGTATTCGGTTTTATCGGATGTGCCGCCGGCCTGTTTCTGGCATCGCTATCCATTGGTATCTCCGGCAGGCTGAGTGTTTTTTATCTGTTCAGTGGATTTATGATTTTTAACTTTATGACAAACATGGGGCCGAATGCCATTACCTGTCTGATAGCCGGTGAGGTTTTTCCCACCGGAATAAGGGGTAAGGGGGCAGGTTTTGCCGCATCGTTTGCAAAGATAGGTGCCGTTATAACCGCATTTTTCTTTCCTTTGTTCCTGAAGAGTTTTGGCACCGAGATGATTTTGTATTTCCTGATCGTCTGTTCACTTCTCGGAGCGGTAATGACTTGGTTTTTCAGAATTGAAACCAAGGGGGTGAATCTGGAAAATTTAGGACAGGAGAAAGAGCAGCAATAAAGGTACCCCCCCGCTGGACGCCCCCCTGCGCTGCTTCTACGATGTACCTGCTGTTATACGGTAAAGAGTACCTCTGCTTGACGACCTGGGCCTGACGGTAAAAAGGCCGGGGAAAACGATGCCGGCCCGAAGAAGGAAGAAATGTTTGACGTCCGTCAGAACAAGATGATTTTGAAGGGTGTTTGGCGATAGCTGAAGACCAGTCCGTTTTCAGTTATTTCAACGAGTTTGACATCCGGTGTGATCATATCGCCCTCGCGGACGATGGAAGTGTTTACCATGATCAGACGCAAGCGTGGATCGGCCGAGAACACATGTCCGCTGAATTTCATTTCAGGAATTGCCGCCTGGACGGAAAGGGGAAGTTCCTTCAGCAGGGGGATGGCTGCCGCCGTTGCTGCTGATACCCTGGTTGATTGTTTTTTCGGGATGGGCTGCTGCCTTTCGGGTTGCGCTGCTGTTTCTACCGGGGGCAGCGCCTCGGGTGATTTCGGCGCAGGCCTGGCCGCCTCTGCGCCTGTATCGGCTGCAGGGGCGGCAGGTTGTCCAGGAGCCACCGTGTTTTCTTCTCTTTGAGCACCGGCAGCTTGCTGCCGGTGCTCTTGGGTTGAAGACCCAGGTGCGGACAGATCCGTTTTCAGCGGCGAATAATAGAACCAGAGCCCTGCCAGCAGCCCGCCGATGACAAGGCAGTAAAACAAAATACCGGGTCGCGAGCGGTCTTTTTTGCCTCTTGATCCTTGCGCGATGGAAAGGGGATCGAACGACTGCATTTTCTGTTCCTGCAGTTTCCGTCGTTCCTCCGCGGATTTTCTCAAGGCATCAAGGATATATGACATGGTCTGTCCGTCGTTGTTTCAACCGCTGGGCACCTGGAATAATCGCCAATTCGCCGGATCTCTGCATTATATTCGGAATAGCAACGATGTACCCCAAGAGTGCTTCTTTCAGGGCGCCTGGCGTTAAAATTTCCCGCATGCTTTGATCTCCAGCGAACAACCTAATGATTAAAGGTACCCCGGTGTATTAATGTTTGACTTCAAGGGGTTCAATGATGATTCGCGTGGTTTCGGCTTCTTTTGTCTCCTCCTGCTGTGCCGTCTGAACCGGCGCTGCATTCGGTTTGTCGAGCGGTGCAATAACCGGGGCCGGCTCATCCGCGGCCTGCCGCGCTTTTTCTGAGGTCTGCGGTACTCTTTCTGCCCGGTTCTCGGCCGGGTCCTGCTGCTCTTTTTCTGTCTCTCGG
>JAHEMX010000418.1 GCA_024643445.1 Desulfobulbaceae bacterium
AGGGTGGACCGGTTTTTCATTTCCATCCCCGCTATTGTCCCCGGTACCGGAAGAGCAGCCGTAATATTTTTCGTACAGAATCGGAAAAAATCTTTTCGGAAAGCAAGGAGCCGACCACCCGCTTGTTGATTTCGCCAAGGGTCGGATAGGGGTGGATGGCACCTGCCAGCCTAGAAAGACGGACGTTGCCGTTTAATACGGCAACCCATTCCGAGAGCAGATCTCCCCCACGATGACCAAGCAGCTGCACCCCGAGCGGTTTGCCCTTCTTATTGAGAAGCAGTTTGATCCTGCCCGCCGTTGCACCTTCCGCCTGGGCCCGGTCATTGTCGGCAAATGCTTCCTGATGGACCGTATACTCGATTCCCTGAGCCCGGGCACGTTTCTCGTTCAAACCGATACTGGCAAGTTCAGGCGCGGTATAGGTGCACCAGGGCATCCAGGTGTAAGAGGTTGCGCGCGGCAGGTTGAAAACCGCGTTGCTGACCACGATTCCCCCTTCATAGCCCGCAGCATGGGTAAACTGGTAGCCGCCGATCACATCTCCCGCCGCATAAATATGCTTCCGGCTCGTTCTCAACCTGCCGTCCACCTCGATTCCCCGCCCGCTGTGGTGAACCCCGGCTTTTTCCAGGCCGAGTCCGTCCGTATTGACCCGACGTCCAAGCGCCACCAGCAGGTGCGATCCTGTTATCACCTGCTCATCTCCGTCAGCACGCCTGATCAGGACTTGCTTGGTCAAACCGTGTTCACTCACGGATATGATCGTGCAGCCGAGATGAAAGACGACGCCTTCCTGCTGAAGGACATGCATCACCGTATCCGCCATGTCCCTATCCTCTTTTGAGAGAATCTGCTCCGCCCGCTGGATAACCACGACCTTCGAACCAAGCCGGCAGAAGGCCTGCGCCATCTCAACAGCTATGGCGCCGGCCCCGAGAATGACCAGGGTCTCCGGAAGCCTCTCAAGCGAGAAAATATCCCTGTTGGTCAGGTAGGATACCTCGGCCAGGCCGGAAACGGGCGGTATTGCCGCAGAAGATCCGGTGGCAAGCACCCATTTTCCGGCAGAAAGAGAAGCTGCTCCGAGCATCAGCTTATGCTCGTCGGCAAAGCGCGGCTCGCCGAATTTGACCGCCACCCCCAGTCCGGTGAAACGTTCTATGGAATCATGATGCTGTATCTTTTCGATAACTGAACGGATTCTTCGGGCAACCAGGGAAAAATCTACCGGATCGGGATGAACCGGAGGCAGCCCGAAGTCTTCTCCGCGCTTCATCTGGTGATAGACATTGGCGCTGCGTATCAGCGTCTTGCTCGGTACACAGCCGTAATGAAGACAGTCGCCGCCAAGCAGCTCTTCTTTTTCTATCAGCACGGTCCTGGCGCCGAGTTGCGCCGCACCCGAGGCAACCGTCAACCCGGCGGCTCCACCGCCAATGACGCCGATATCATAATCAAACCGTGTCATGGGTATCTCCCGCCGGCAGCGGGCGCTTGCGCCGATACAGGCCCAGTAGTTTCTTTACCGCGATCGGGAAGAGGCCAAGGATGACAAATGAAGCGATAAGCGTTGGCGAAGCAATACCGGCAAGGGAATCGATTCTGGCCAGTTCCTTGCCGGCATTGACATAGACAATGGTAGCCGGAAGCATGCCGAGCTGCGAAACCCAGAAATAGGTTCTCAGCGGCAAAGCGGTAAGGCCCATCAGAAGATTGATCACAAAAAAGGGAAAGATGGGAATCAATCGCAGGGAGAACAGGTAAAAGGGCCCTTCTGTCTGCATACCTCTATTTATCGCCTCCAGGCGGTCTCCAAACCGGCTCTGGACCCAGTCACGCAGAACGAATCTCGCCGCCAGACAGGCGCAGGTAGCACCAATGGTGGAGGCAAAGGAGACGACAACGGTGCCGGTAACGAGTCCGAAAAGAGCACCGCCGGCAAGTGTCATCACGGCCGCACCGGGCAGCGACAGGGCAGTTACAGCGATATACACCGCCATATAGACACCAACCACCAGCAGCCGGCTTTGCCGATAGATTTCCTGGTACCGCTGCTGGGAATCTTTCAGGTATTCCAGGGACAGAAAGCGGCCGAGGTCGAAGAAAAGAAAGAGCATGACCGCCATCCCAAGCGCGACGACCAGACCAATTTTTTTCACTGCCGCTGCACTCATATCATTCTTTTTCGGCTGCCCGCCTGGCTCATTTACTCGGAACCGCCTGCATCCTTTACCCAGTAAATGCAGTCTTCCGGGCAGAATTTGATGGCCTCATCAACCAGTTCGGTATCGTAGTAATCCAGCTCACATACCTCGACAAAACCGGAACCTGCGCAAAAACGAAACACGTGCGGCGCCACTTCGATACACCCGCCGCAGCGGCTGCAGGCCCCGAGGTCGATCTCCGGTCGTCTGTTAATTCTGCTGGTTTTTTCTGCTGCTTTCACTGAATCTGATAACGATTCAGGCGTCATTATTCCCATATATTCACCGGTGCCGCATCTTTTGACTGATTGCCGGATAACGCTACCCCTGATTTTTTGCCGCAAACTTTATTCCCGAAGTATAGGTAAACAAGATTCGAGGATCTACGCTGGTCAGTTTGAACTTAATTACTTTCGGGTATAAATCAAATGCACTCCTTCTATGCCCGCGGATAAGAACTGTTCTTGTAATCGTTCTCATGGTTAAGTATTATTCAGTGCGTTTATCAGAGTCAGGTCAGGCACGGTTGAGCGCAGGGAGCGCGGCCAAACGACCGGATGTTTTTACCATGCTGACACCACCAAAAAATGCAGATAATGGAGAAGAGATGAGCAACAAGGATCTTGCGAAAGGAATTCACTGGGTAGGGGCTGTTGACTGGGATGTTCGTGACTTTCATGGCTATTCGACCCTGGCGGGGACAACCTATAATGCGTTTCTGATCGTTGACGAAAAGATTACCCTGCTTGATACGGTCAAACGCTCGCATTATCAGGATATGATGCACCATATCCGCGAGATCATTGACCCGGCCAGGATAGACTATCTGGTCATCAACCACGTAGAGCTCGATCATGCCGGATCGCTCGCGGAAGTGATGGACGTCGTTCAGCCGGAGAAACTGATCTGTTCGCCCATGGGAAAAAGCGCCATCATCTCCCACTTCCACCGTGAAGACTGGCCTTTTGAGGTCGTTAAAAGCGGTGACGAGATCAGTCTCGGCAAGCGAACCCTTCATTTTCTCGAGACCCGCATGCTGCACTGGCCTGATTCCATGTTCACCTACGTCAAGGAAGACGGCATCCTTTTTTCCAGCGACGCCTTCGGCCAGCACCTGGCCACCAGCGAACGCTTTGACGACGAGGTAAGCCTGAGCGAGGCCATGGACCAGGCGGCAAAATATTACGCCAACATCCTCTATCTCTACAACCCGCTCATCAGAAAACTCCTGGCCAAGGTCCAGGAGATGAACCTCGATATCAAGATGATCGCAACCGATCACGGGGTGATCTGGCGGAGTCATATTGACAAGATCCTCCAGGCCTACGACGAATGGAGCAGGAACAAGGCGGAGAACAAGGCCCTGGTCATCTACGACTCCATGTGGCATTCCACCGAAAAAATGGCCAAGGCTATCGCATCCGGTGTTGAAAAAGAGGGCGTCTATGCCGAACTGATCAACCTGAAAGTCAATCACCGCAGCGACATCATGACCAAGGTGTTGACCGCCAAGGCGCTGGTACTCGGCAGTCCCACCCTGAATAACGGACTGCTCCCCCGGATGGCGGGTTTTTTGATGTATATGCGCGGGCTCAAGCCGCAGAACAAGATTGCCGCCGCCTTCGGTTCCTACGGCTGGAGTGGTGAGTGTGTAAAACTCCTGAACGAGGCGCTGACGGACATGCGGCTTGATGTCATTGAAGAAGGTTTGCGCTTCAAGTATGTACCGACCCATGAAGACCTCGGTGAATGCGTTGAAATGGGCCGC
>JAHEMX010000419.1 GCA_024643445.1 Desulfobulbaceae bacterium
TAGTTGGACCCTATAATCGGCGGCGATGCTATTGTTGACATTGTTGGCGACAATAGTCGCTGGCATGCATATATAATGCTTGACAAAAGGAGGCGGAGGTCGTTAGTCTTTCCTGACCCTTGGAAGTCCTCTGATGGAAATAATAAGGGACGTTCAATGAAAACATTTCGCTGCATGATGAAGCGGAAACCCGTCGGCGTTTAGCTGGATAACTTGTAAAAAGGAGGATGAAAACGATGAAAAGTAAATTTTTCCGTGCAGTCTTTGTTGCTTTTTTTACCTGTTTCATGACCATTTCGGTGTCCCAGGCAGCTGATTTCACTTTCCACGGTGCCAGCCAGTTTGATGAGACCCATGCTTTCACCCGTCTGATGCGCAAGTTCGAGGAATTGGTCAAGCTCTATTACACCGGCGACAAATCCATTGAGTTCGTCATGCATCTCAACAGCGAACTCGGTCTCGAGAAGGATTATTTCGCCTATCTGAACCAGGGCACGTCGGTTGACTACGCCGTTGTCTCTCCGTCTCATATGTCCACCTTCTCGAAAATGGCCTCCCTGATCGATCCGCCGATGCTCTACAAGAATCATATTCACTGGAGCAAGGTTCTTGGCGGCGACGCGCTTGATCCGATCAAGGATGACATTCTTGAAAAGGCCGATGTCCGGCTGATCGGATACGGCGGCGGCGGTACCCGCATGCTGATCGTAAACAAGGCGGTACAGACGATGGCTGATATCAAGGATATGCCGATCCGCGTCATGGGCGCCCCGATCCAGACCAAGATGTTCTCAGCTTTCGGCATGGCCCCGACCGTTATCGCCTATGCCGAGGTTTACAACGCTATCCAGACCGGCGTTATCGATGCGGCTGAGAACGAAGCTGCCGGTATTCAGCAGATGAAGTTCTACGAGGTGGGACCGTTCATCGCCCTGACCTCCCATGCCATCACCGTTCGTCCGCTGTGCTTTGCCAACAAGACCTACAAAAAACTTCCTGAAGACCTGCAGGCAGCCATCCTCCAGGCTGGCAAGGATGCGGGTACCTATGGACGTATCCTCGAGTCCTCGGAAGATCGTCAGAAGATGGCTCAGATGGAGTCCGAAGGCAAATTGAAGACCGTTTTCTTCAAGGATCGTGACAAACTGGTTGCAGCCGCTCAGCCGGTTATCAAGGCCTATTTTGAAGAGCAGGGTGTTCCTGAGATTTATCAGAGAATTATGGATGCGCAATAGACCAAGCGTTAGTAATTCCCAAGAGCAACACCTGTAGGTAAAGGACAATAAAAGCCGGGAGCCCTGAGGATCCCGGCTTTTATTCTATCGGCATACCTGGTCGCTGTATCCGGGCGATACGAGCTCAACTGGATTGTAAAATCATGAGAAAAGCATTGGATTGGTATTATAAATTTCTGAAGGGCGTTCTTGCTGTTTTGATGGCCATGCTGATGATTCCGGTGGTGCTGCAGATTTTTGCCCGCTATATCAGCTATATACCCCGATACATCTGGACCGAGGAGATGGCCCGCTTCTGCTTTATCTGGATCATCCTGCTCGGGTCGATGATCGCGGTGCGGGATGGGACCCATTTTACCGTCGATCTGCTTCCCAAAGCGAAAACGTCACGCGGTGAGGCGATCAGCAGGATGTTCGTGGATTTCTGGATTTTTGTGACGGCCCTGATTTTTATCATCTGGGGCTGGCCGCTCGTCAAATTCGGTCTGGCCCAGACCTCCGAGATGGCGGAGATGCCGATGGTTTATATCTACATGGCCTGGCCCATAGCCGGCATCACCTGGATATTGTTTTTGATCGAAAAATGTGTCGACAACATAAAATTATGGCGGGGTGAAAATCCATGACACCAGAACAGGTAGGGGCAATTTTATTTTTGGTTTTCGGTGTTCTGGTAATCTTGCGGGTTCCGGTGGCATTTGCCCTCGGCCTGGCCTGCGTTCCGGTATTTTTGATAGAGGACCGTCTGACACCGTTTCTGCTGATGAATGAGATGTTCAAGTCCTACAACGCCTTCGTGCTGCTTGCCGTACCGTTCTTTTTGATGGCGGCGAACATCATGAACTCGGCAGGCATCACCGATCGACTGGTCAAGCTGGCGCGGGCCCTGGTCGGGCACCTGCCCGGAGGACTCGGGCATATCAATGTCGTGGTGAGCATGCTCTTTGCCGGGATATCGGGCTCGTCCACCGCCGATGCCGCCGGTATCGGGTCGCTGCTCATTCCGCAGATGAAAAAACAGGGCTTTTCCTCCAGTTTCTCGGTAGCGGTAACGGCCTGTTCCTCGGTCATGGGTGTCATTATCCCCCCGAGCATCCTGATGGTTGTCTGGGGAGGCCTGATGACCGTCTCCATCGGCGGGTTGTTTCTCGCCGGCGTCATACCCGGCATGCTCGTGGCTCTTTCGCAGATGGCAACCGTTTACGTTTATGCCAAGATATACAACTACCCCATCTACGCACGGTCGACCTTCAAGGAGGCGATGATTTCCATCTTCCAGGCCACCCTGCCGCTGATGACCCCGATGATCATCGTCGGCGGCATCGTCGCGGGTTTCTTCACCCCGACCGAGGCCTCGGCCGTTGCGGTGCTCTATTCGCTGCTTCTTGGCCTGGTGATTTACCACACCATCAAACTTCGTGATATTCCCAAGGTGCTCTATGATTCAGCCCGTTTTGCGGCCATCTCGCTGTTTTGTATCGGCACCGCATCGGCTTTCGGCTGGCTGCTGGCCTACTACAAGATTCCGCAGACACTCGTTGATGTGCTGAAACAGTTCGGGGCAGGGCCGATCAGCACCGGATTGCTCGTTGCCGGGGCCTTCCTTTTCATCGGCATGTTTATCGATGCCATTCCCGCCATCATCATCCTCGGCACCGTTCTCTGGCCGGTGGCTGATTTTGCCGGACTGCACCCCATCCATTTCGCCATTATCGGCGTCATCTCGCTTGCTTTCGGGCTGGTCACACCCCCGTACGGGTTATGTCTGCTGATCAGCTGTGCCATCGGTGAGATACGGCTTGGGGAGGCGATGCGTGACGTGGCTATCATTCTTCTGCCGATGCTCGGGGTGCTGCTTGTCGTCATCCTCTTTCCGGATATCATTCTTTTCCTGCCGCGCTGGCTGATGCCCAAGTTTGTAAACTGAAAGCCCGGGAGGAACGACCGCCAAGAGAGCCCTCCGCCAATGGAGGATCAGACGGGAGGGCTCCCGGCAGCGAAATAGTTGA
Source organism: Desulfobulbaceae bacterium (assembly GCA_024643445.1). Lineage (GTDB taxonomy): Bacteria > Desulfobacterota > Desulfobulbia > Desulfobulbales > Desulfocapsaceae > Ww85. The sequence goes on from JAHEMX010000419.1 coordinate 3,245, forward strand.
GATCTAACCTGCAGTAAGCGACAGCAGGCAGCACCGGCAGCAACTGAGAAGGATAGCAGTCCTTTTTTCAGGAACCGGTGGTTGCCTCACCATCTTCGGCAATGATGACAACCGGAACACCTTCACACACAATCAGGCATTCTCTCAGCAGCAGGCCGGGCACGAGCCTGATGCTGCTGAAAAAACGATAACTACTTCACCTGGAGCCATAACGATGTTAGAAAATATGTTCGATCTGAAAGGCAGGGTTGCCCTGGTAACCGGCGGTAGCAAGGGACTGGGGCTTGCCATGGCACGGGGCCTGGCCCTGGCCGGCGCGGATATTGTGATCAACAGCCGCAACGGCGACGAACTGGAAGCGGCCATGGCGGAAATACTAGAGGGAACCGGCAGCAAAGGCGAGGCCTTCGTGGCCGATCTCTTTAACCGCCAGGACACGGTGCAATTGGCAGCCAAGGCCATGCAGGCCATGGGCCGCGTGGACATCATCATCAACAATGCCGGCACGAATATTGCCGCCCCGGTCGACGAGATCAAGGATGAGGACTGGAACCGGTTGCTGGAACTCAATCTGAGCGCCCCGATGATACTCGTACGCGAGCTTGCGGCGCAGATGAAACAGCGCAAATGGGGAAGGATCATCAACATCAGTTCTATCTTCGGGCTTTGCACCAAGGAGGCGCGGGGATCATATTCGGCAACCAAGGCCGGACTGATC
>JAHEMX010000420.1 GCA_024643445.1 Desulfobulbaceae bacterium
TATCGTTTTTGTTTTCATAGCTTTGTTCTCCTTAGTTTCCGGTATTGGTATCGAACCCTGTTTTAACTTATTTAAACTGGCAAGCCCCTTGGATTTTATACCAGTTGATATGTTAGAGTTACGAACAAATCAACTGGAGAAGACGCATGAAAAAGAAACGGTTTTCCGAGGAACAGATCATACGCATACTCAAAGAGGGAGAAGCGCTTGGCAACGTGCGTGAAGCATGCCGTCAGCACAATGTCACGGAGCAGACCTATTACCGCTGGCGCAACAAATTTGGCGGGATGGAAGTATCCGATGCCAAACGATTGAAAGGCCTTGAGAAAGAGAATTCAGAACTGAAGAAAGTGGTTGCTGAACTGACTCTTGATAACCGTATGCTCAAGGATGTCGTTTCAAAAAAGTGGTAAGCCTTGCTGGCAAGCGAATAGTTTCAGATTACCTGCAGCTCACGTATAAGATCAGTGAAAGACGCTCATGCCAGACCATAAACCTTTACCGGGCAACAAAAAGGAATAAGCCCAGAGCCAACCAGGATCAGGAGTTACGAGAAGAGATCCACCGATTATCAATCTTTTATCCACGGTTTGGTTATCGGAAAATTTTCGACATCCTGAAGGAAGCTGGTTGGCGGGTAGGTCGAGAGCGTGTTCGCTTGATCCGTAAACAAGAGGGATTGCAGGTAATCAAGAAACAGAAGAAGAAACGGTTACTGGGTAAAAGTACGACAGAGCTGAGCAAGGCGAAGTACCCTAATCATGTGTGGAGTTATGATCTGGTATCTGATCAGACGGCCTGTGGCCGGCGAATCAGATGTTTAACGGTGATCGATGAATATACCAGGTATGGACTTGCGATTTATACAGGCCGTTCGATTACCTCTGGACACATCAAACGTGTGCTGAGTGAGCTATTTGAGAAGTGGGGCCCTCCTGCTTGCATAAAAAGCGACAACGGTCCTGAATTTATAGCAAAGAAGATACAGAATTGGCTCCCAAAGGTTGGCGTCAAAACCCGCTATATCGACCCCGGCAGCCCCTGGCAAAACGGACACAATGAGAGTTTTAACGGAGTTTTTAGAGATGGTTGCCTGGACAGGTGGTTGTTCTATTCAGTGCAGGAATCAAGACGGGTTATCAATGCCTGGCTGGACGAATATAACACTGAACGCCCGCATGGAGCCCTCGCTGGAGTAACTCCAGCGAGCTATGTGAAGAGATTAAAAGAAAAGACAAGAAAAGCTGCTTGAGAAAGAGGTAGACCCTAACTTTCAGACTGGTATAGAAATCTTGGGCTGCTCAGTTGGAGATAGTATAACAAAACGTTTTAATATTCAGGAATTTGAAGGTAATTGTGCAATTATTAACAGGGGAATTTTTTCTGATACTACTCAAGGTTTACTTAATAGACTTGAAACAAACGTCAATACTTTAGACATTGACAAAATTTTTGTAATGATTGGTTATAATGATTTAAAATTCAGAACAAATAATGAAATCATATCTAATATTGAGGCATTATTAAGTCAATTTAAAGCAAAACAAGTTTATCTTCAGAGCTTGTTACCAGTAAGTGCTGACAGACCAGACATAAATGAACGAATTATTAACATAAACGACCAACTAAAAAAAATGGCAAATGGAGAAGTCATCATATACATTGATCTTCACTCGCATTTCAAAACAAGCAACAATTACATTAAACCTGAGCTTACTAGAGACGGAGTCCATCCAAATTATTTTGGCTATCAGCTGTGGTTTTCCCTCATCGAGCATCTGCTTTAGACTTTTGATCCTGAGTTCCCGGAAATTGTAACGATGAAATTGAGATAACTATTCAAAAACAATAAAATACAAGGCAATTTCACTTGCACTTATCCTCGTTACATCGGATGTTCCAAATATAGGTTGACCACGGTTAGCTCCCAACATCAAAGAATTATTTCGTTTTTCTCCTTGCGGGTAGCTTCGTCCTGCTGGCTACACGACCACCATGGCGTGGCAAAACACTTGGCGGTGTAATCGCCAGCATTGAGAATAACACGGCCACGCTCGGTCGCGGTTTCGGTACGCTGAGCATGCCGCCGGTCTGCCGACCATCGATTTCATGCTCCATCGCGCACAAGGTCGACAGTTTTTTCAAGCCCTCCTCAACCGTCACATCCAGATCTCGCCACCCCTTTGCCAGCTTCCGTCGGACCAAATACGAGAGCATGACCACAAAGACATGGCCTCGCGTACGCGACTCCTTGCGCACATAGATTGGACGAACCTCAAGGTGGCCGGTCTTGCACGTCCGAAACGCCTGTTCCACCTGGATCAGGTCTTTGTAGCGATCATGCACGGTTTGCGTCGAAGCGAGTTCAGCCGACAGATCGGTTTTGAGGGCATAACAACCATCCAGCTCCTGTACCTCGCTCAAATAGGCTTCGTTTATCTGAACAACGATCGTGCGATTCGTGCAGGTAGTTTTTACAAAATCGCTTACCTGCAGCTTGCTCTCTTTCTCCCACACCCTCTGGGTAGCCTTGAAGGAGTCAGCTCGGGGGTGCTCGGCCAGGTAACGGTTCTGCTCCTCAGCGAATGACTGGATAACTTTGATACGACGATCCCGGGAAGCTTCCAGTTCTGCGGCCCGGATCGGGTTACGCCGCAGGATGTAGCGCACCCCATCATGTTCCACTTCATACAGATTGCTATCGAACAGGCCCAGTTGCAATGTGTCGCTTTTCAGCATGGCCCGGATCTGCGGCTTGGTGATCGCGGTGATATAAGAGAAACCGGCTTCCTTGAGTTCCTCGACCTGAGCACTCTTTATCATGCCCCGGTCGCCGACCATGGTCACCCGTTGACAGCCAAACTCCCGGGCAGTCTTCTCGATCTGGGCGCCAAAGGTCTTGAGGTCGGTGGTGTTTCCCTGGAATACCCGGACCGACACCGGCATGCCGTCATCACTGCAGAGCAGCCCGATGACAATCTGTTTCTTGCCCCGCTTCTTGTCCCGGTTGTAGCCCCAGTCACCAAGTTCATTCTGGTCACCTTCCAGGTAACTGGAGGTGACATCATAAAGAAACAGCGTCGGTGCTTGTTCTCCGAAGGTTTTCTTGAACAGTTTCTTTTCCATGGCATCCTGCTGCTCGCAGAGCCAGTCCAGAGCCTGGTACAGATCATCTTCGGTAAATGGATCAACGCCGAGCAGCTCGCACACGGCGTGTTCTTCGGCCAAGCGTACGGCGCTCAAGCGTGATCCTTGCTCAATCAGCCGGGCCATAATCATCCACAGGCAGAGCAGGCCGTGTCTTGATGAGCCGATTATGGTATCGAGCCCCAGGTCCCGGCATACATGGAGCAGAACCCACACGGCACCGACCGAGCGCCCCTGTTTTTGTTTGATACTACCGCCCAGCAGGTGTTCCAATTCGTTCGGGCTGTCTTTGTGTTTCAGGGCAAGCTCGATGGTCTTGATCACCGCTTCGGGATATTTGGTCAGGTTGAGCAGAGTTCGTTTCTTGACTTTGGAACCCGTTTCCCCGCGCTCGCGGTATGATTCGCGGAGCAGGATCTGAGTGTAAACCTTACCGCCTTGCCTGGATTTGACTCGTTCGATATACATGATGGCCACTATATAACATATATTAATATTGATATCAATATAATATACAGATACTAATGGCTACATAATCGAGCATGAAAAACTCATTTTTAAACGAACAATCAAGCTTTTACCATAATTTCATCCTGGAACATCCGATATAAAGAACATCGTTTTTGCGGACATCGCAGCGGCTATAAATTTCTTTGTGTGTCTTGCTGTCAACATATGAAATATCATTTAAATCAAGCCCCCAAGGTTTGAGGTTTTTTGCAGTCACATATTTATAGTCACCATGGGGGCCATTGGGTGGCGAGTGGTGTGTACCATCAGTTATTTTGTCACAAATTCTATTCAAA
>JAHEMX010000421.1 GCA_024643445.1 Desulfobulbaceae bacterium
CGCAGCGAATACGGCGGAACAGATCAGGTATGCCATTGATCAGGGTTTTGCCGGCATAACGCTGAACACCGACCTGCTCGTTGATGAGCAAACAGCCGAAACGGAGAGGAAACGGGTTATCGGGCTGTCCCTCGGGTATCTGAGGCAGAACAAGAGCATCCTGCTTTCTGCGACCATCGGACCGGATGATCCGATCATCCGAAAAACCAGGGACCGGGTCCGGCAGCTGGGTATCGATCAGAGCGAAACCGGTAAACTTATCGGCAGGCAGCAGGGGCTGATACTCAGGGAGCTGATCCAGGAAACCCGACTCGGCAGGGTCTGCGTTGCCGGAGGCGACACCTGCAGCTATACGCTGCGCCAGCTCGACATCCATTCGCTGGAACTGCTGATGCCGATCAAGCCGGCAGCACCCTTGTGCCTTGCATCATCAGACAATCCGGTCTTTGACGGTCTGCAGGTCGCCTCCAAGGGCGGCCAGATCGGCGATCCGGATTATTTTATCCAGGTACTTCAGGGGCGAAGATAGCGGTTTGTCTTCAGTCGTGCAAATCACCAGGCGGCCGCAGATCCTCAGGGCTTGAAAGATGACGCCGCGGATGGTTGCGGGAGAAAGGAGATCATAGATATGAAAGCGCTGGTATTGGAAGAGTATAATAAGTTTGTCTACAAAGAGATGAATGTGCCGGAAATCGGAGACAAGGAAGTCCTGATCAAGGTCAAGGCCTGCGGCATCTGCGGCAGTGATGTGCACGGCATGGACGGCAGCAGCGGGCGGCGTCATCCCCCCCTGATCATGGGCCATGAAGCCTCCGGCATCATCGTCAAAAAAGGAGGTAAGGTCCGGGAGTTCTCCGAAGGGGATCGCGTTACCTTTGACTCCACCGTCTATTGCGGCGAATGCTTTTACTGTCGCAAGGGGCTGATCAATCTCTGCGACAATAGGCGGGTGCTTGGTGTCGCGCCGAAAGAATATCGGCAGCATGGTGCCTTTGCCGAATATGTTGCCGTTCCAGAGCATATCCTCTACCGGCTGCCGGATGGACTCTCCTTCGAGCAGGCGGCAATGGTCGAGCCGGTCTCCATAGCCTTCCACGCGGTTGCGCTGACGCCGATCTCGCTCAATGACAGTGTTGTGGTGATTGGTGCCGGGATGGTCGGTATCTTCGTTATCCAGGCGCTGCGGGCTGCCGGCTGTGGAAAAATTATTGCCGTGGATCTTGACAGAAACAAGTTGGATCTGGCCCTGAAGCTGGGAGCAGATCATGTTCTACAGGCAGGGCAGGTCGATGTCCCGGAAGAGGTAAGGAAATTGACGGACAATCGCGGCGCAACACTGGCCGTGGAAGTTGTCGGTAATACCGCTGCCGTCAATACCGCCATCTCATCACTGCGCAAGGGCGGCGCTCTGACGATTGTCGGCAATCTCGCGCCTACCGTGGAGTTTCCGTTGCAGGAGGTGGTCACCAGGCAGATAAGCGTCAGAGGCTCCTGCTCGTCATGCGGTGAATATCCTGCCTGCCTGGACATGATCGCCCGGGGCGTCATCAACGTTGATGTGCTGATAAGCAAGGTTGCACCGCTCACCGAGGGAGCGTCCTGGTTTGAACGTCTTTACAATAAGGAACAGGGGTTGATGAAAGTCATTTTGACACCGTAGAAAAGAGGACGGACTGCAGTCACTGTTTCACTGCCTTGAGGTAAACTATGAGTACTGATTTATTTAATTTATCCGGAAAAGTCGCCATCGTCACCGGGGCCAGCCGCGGTCTCGGCCAGTACCTGGCACGTGCGCTGGCCGGTGCCGGTGCCGATCTGGTGGTCACCAGCCGGACCGTCGAGTCGTTGGCCCCGTTTACTGCAGAAATAGAAGCGTTGGGGCGGCGGGTTCTGCCTCTGGCCCTTGATGTCAGGGACCAGCAGAGTATTCAGAAAATGGCCGAAGCAGCCTTCGCTCATTACAAAAAAATTGACATCCTGGTCAACAATGCCGGCTGCAATGTCAGGAAACCGGCCGTGGACGTGACCTGGGATGACTGGAACCTCGTTCTGGACACCAATCTGCGTGGCGGATTCTTCGTGGCCCAGGCGGTAGCCAAAAAGATGATTCCGGCCGGGTATGGCAGGATCGTCAATATCGGCTCGGTTACGACCGTGGCAGGCTATGCAGGGATAACCCCTTATTGTGCCAGCCGCGGCGGCGTCAAGCAGATGACCATGAGCCTCGCTGACGACTGGGGGAAACACGGCATAACCGTAAACTGCCTGGCGCCGGGCTGGTTTAAAACAGCACAGACCAAGGTCCTCTATGACAACCAGGGATGGGTCGACTACCTCGTGGATCGTATTCCGCTGAAGCGGGTGGGGCAGCCCAATGATCTGGATGGAACGGTTATCTTCCTTGCTTCCGACGCCAGCGCCTATATAACCGGACAGACGATCCTGGTTGATGGCGGGATCAGCACCGGATCCACCAAGGCAACTGTTTAAAAGGAGATGAAAGGCCGGGAAAGATTGCTGCGGCCAAATTATCACTGTCCTGAGCAGTGCAATTACTGATGAAGAGCTTAAGGTATATGGAATTATCCTGTCCAGACAGGATAGTGCATGAAACCGAGCACCCCAGGTATCGCTCCGAGAGAGGAGCATCAAACAAAACGGAGGAGTTATGAAGATTTGGAAAAAATGTTTAACCATCTTTGCAATGATTTTTATGTTTGCCGGGACATCTTTTGCGGCTGAATACACCTGGACGTTCCAGACTTCCGGCGCTGCCGGTGACGACGTCTACCGCTTTCTGCAGGAATGGGCGGGATGGGTTAAGGAAGATTCGAAAGGCCGTATCGAGATTCAGGTGCTGCCGGCCGATGCCGTGGTCAAGTACACGGAAACGCTGGACGCCGTTGGTGCCAACATCATCCAGGGTGACTTCACCGATCCCTCCTATTTCGCAGGAAAAGACCCGGCATTCTCCCTTATCGGCAACATGGTCGGCGCCTGGAGCGCTCCCGGTCAGCTTTTCGACATGATGGACAACGGCGGTGGCGCGGCGATTTTCGATAAACTCCTGAACACCTATAATGTAAAGTTGCTTGGCGTTGCCAGCACCGGTGTTGAGGCCTTTGTTTCGAAGATTCCGATCCGTAAGGTGGAAGACTTCAAAGGAGTCAAGCTTCGTGCTCCGCAGGGAATGGTCAACAACGTCTTTACCGCAGTCGGTGCAACACCGGTCAACCTGCCGGGTTCAGAGGTTTATACCTCACTTGAGAAAGGCGTTATTGACGCCTCCGACTATACCGTGTTTGCCACCAACCAGGCACAGGGCATGAACACTATCGCACGGTTCCCGATCTATCCCGGTTTCCATTCCATGCCGACCATGCAGGTCACCATGAATCTTGATGTCTGGAAGGCGCTTCCCGATGATCTCAAGGCCATCATGATCAAGAATGTAAATCGCTTCCGTGACTACATGGTAGAACAACATCAGAAACTGGACCTGGAAGCGGTCAAGCAGGCCAAGGCCGAAGGCATTGAAGTAGTTACCTGGCCTGATGCCGAAGTTGCAAAATTCCGTGAGATTGCCAAATCGCAATGGCCGAAATGGTCCAATTCTCCCGTTGCAAAAGAATGGGCTGATGCCGTTGCCGCCTATTGGGCATCCAAAAAATAGTCATCGCTTCGCTTCGTCAGACAGGTTCTTCGTAAGGGGACCCTGTCTGGCGGGAGCAATGTCTTGAAATTCTCTCTGCCGGACGGTCATGCGATAAACGTTTCCTCCGGCAGAATTACTTTTAACAGCAGGATAAGCCATGAGTGAACAACAGGAAGCGGTGGTCGGGGTCGGAGAGAATGGGCTGGATCGCTGGGTAATCAGGATAGGCAATATCGTCATGTGGTTATACGTGGCCGCCGTGCTGATCAGTTTCTACGAAGTAATCATGCGTTATTT
>JAHEMX010000028.1 GCA_024643445.1 Desulfobulbaceae bacterium
AGGCGCTGGTATTTTGCGAAAAATTTTACGATTGAACAATATATTGAGCAGCAGACCGACTTTATCATGAGGTTTCTGGTCGAGCAGAAAGACTGATCATCCCCCTTCCCATCGTTCAAACACTCCTTTTTACTGGCATCCCGGAGAGAATGGTAAGGATTCAGTTCTTCCATTCGACCTCTTCCCCCGGATATAGCCCGTCTGCATGATTGATCGAGTAGTGATCAATCCGTTATATACACGTTTCCTGCAAGAGGAAGAGATCATGAACGCACCTGTCGTTATCTACAAACCCCGCAACAATGTCAGAATAATTACCGCAACCTCACTTTTTGACGGACATGATGCTTCCACCAACATCATGCGCAGAATACTGCAGGATTCCGGTGTGGAGGTTATCCACCTGGCTCATAACCGTTCCGTTCAGGAACTTGTCGATACGGCCATAGAAGAAGATGCGCAGGGGATTGCCATGTCGAGCTACCAGGGTGGACATATGGAATCGTTCAAGTATATGATCGACCTCCTGAAGGAGAAAAAATGCTCTCATATCAAGGTGTTTGGGGGCGGTGGCGGCGTTATCGTGGCCGATGAGATAAGAGAACTTGAGCAGTACGGCATAACCAAGATCTATTCACCCGAAGACGGGACCTCCATGGGCCTCCAGGGCATGGCGAATCACATGATCGAGCAGATGGATTTTTCTACCCTGACGTTTCATGACCTGGATGGCGCCAAACTGCACTGCGACGATAAGAAGAACCTCGCCGGTTATATTACCGCTGTCCAGCAGGCAAGAAAGAATGATCCGGCTACCCTCAGGACGCTTCTCGCCGCAATCCCGGCAGACAGGCCGACACCGCCTGTCATCGGCATTACCGGCACCGGAGGCGCTGGAAAATCTTCATTGACCGACGAGATAATCGTACGTTTTCTCCACGATTTCAGTGACATCAATATTGCCATTATCTGTTGCGATCCCTCGCGCCGCAAAACCGGCGGTGCCCTTCTCGGTGACAGGATACGGATGAACGCCCTCTCCAATTCTTCCCGGGTTTACATGCGCAGCCTGGCAACGCGGGATTCCGCCAGCGAGATTTCCGAAGCGCTTCCCGAGGCCATCACGGTTGCCAAGACAGCCGGTTTTGACCTCATTATCGCGGAAACTGCGGGCATCGGACAGGGCGATTCGAAGATTACCGATCTTGCCGATGTCTCACTCTACGTGATGACCAGTGATTATGGAGCGCCATCGCAGCTTGAAAAGATAGACATGCTCGACTATGCCGATATCATCGTCGTCAATAAATTCGAAAAGAAGGGCAGTGATGATGCTATCAGGGATATCCGCAAGCAGGTTCAGCGCAACCGCAAGGCCTGGGATACCCGACCCGAGGAATTTCCGGTATACGGCACCATCGCTTCAAAATTCAATGACGATGGCGTAACAGCACTCTACTACGGCGTCATTCGACAATTGCAGGCCAAAGCCGGTTTTCAGCTGGTGCCTTTATGGCCCGAACCCAAAGATAAGATTTCTTCCTCCAAGACCATCGTCATCCCACCGGAAAAAATGAGGTATCTCTCGGAGATCGCCGATACCATCAGAACCTTTCACCGTAAAACAGCCACCCAGGCCCAGACGGCTCGAAATGCCTGGCACCTCAGACAAAGCAGCAGCCTGATTGCTGAATCTGCCGGCGCCGGAACGGCAGCGCTTACCGAACAGCTTGACAAAGAGGCAGGCAGGTACTCCCGGATGCTGGACAAAGAGGCCGAGGAACTCCTGGGCTCCTGGGAAGCGATCAGGGAGGCCTACTCGGCGGAGGAACTCATCTATTCGGTCAGAGGCTGTGAAATCAGGGTACCGCTCTATACGACGTCTCTGTGTCATTCGAAAATCCCGAAAATTGCCCTGCCCAAATTCACTGATCCCGGCGATATTTTCACCTGGATGAGAAAAGAGCATCTTCCCGGCTATTTCCCCTATACCGGCGGGGTATTTCCATTAAAACGTACCGCTGAAGACCCGACCCGGATGTTTGCCGGGGAAGGCGGGCCCGCCCAGACCAACCAGCGTTTCAAGCTGCTGTCCGGAAATTACCAGGCAAAGCGACTGTCAACGGCCTTTGATTCCGTCACGCTGTACGGCTGGGATCCGGCTGAGCGGCCTGATATTTACGGGAAAATCGGTACCTCGGGAGTCAGTGTCTGCACCCTTGATGATGTCAAACTGCTCTATGACGGATTCGACCTTCTGGCACCGACCACCTCGGTATCAATGACCATCAACGGCCCGGCCCCGATTATTCTGGCCATGTTCATGAATACGGCAATCGACCAGCAGCTTGACAAATTCAGGCAGGAAGCGGGACGCAATCCGGATGAACAGGAAAGCGCCCAGATAAAAAAGGACGTCCTCAACCAGGTGCGCGGTACCGTCCAGGCCGATATTCTCAAGGAAGATCAGGGCCAGAACACCTGCATCTTTTCCATAGAATTCGCGCTGAAGATGATGGGTGATATCCAGCAGTTCTTTATCGATAACGATGTCCGTAATTTCTATTCCGTTTCCGTCTCCGGCTACCACATAGCCGAGGCCGGGGCCAATCCGATTACCCAGCTCGCACTTACCCTCTCCAACGGTTTTACCTATGTCGAGTACTACCTGGCCCGGGGAATGGATATTGATCAGATAGCCCCTAACCTTTCGTTTTTCTTTTCCAACGGCATGGATCCGGAATATACGGTCATCGGCCGCGTGGCCCGCCGTATCTGGTCCATCGCCATGCGGGACAAGTATGGGGCATCTGCGGCTTCCCAGCGCCTCAAATACCATATCCAGACCTCGGGCAGATCGCTGCACAGCCAGGAAATCCAGTTCAACGATATCCGTACCACCCTGCAGGCCCTCTGTGCCGTCTATGATAACTGCAACAGCCTGCATACCAACGCCTTTGATGAAGCCATCACCACCCCGAGCCATGAGTCGGTCCGGCGGGCGCTGGCTATTCAGTTGATTATCAATCGCGAATGGGGGCTGGCCAAGAACGAAAATATGAACCAAGGCAGCTTCATCGTTGAAGAACTGACTGATCTCGTGGAGGATGCGGTTCTTGCCGAGTTTGACCGGATCACCGAGCGGGGCGGCGTACTTGGCGCCATGGAAACCGGCTATCAACGCAGCAGAATCCAGGAAGAATCCATGTATTACGAGCACCTGAAACATTCAGGAGACTATCCCATCATAGGGGTCAATACCTTTCGCAACCCGGAAACCGATTTTGCCGCGGAAAATGCCACCCTTGAACTGGTCAGGGCATCTGATGCGGACAAGCAGGAACAACTGGCCAGGCTGGCCGATTTTCAAGCCCGACATAAAGACGAGGCAGGTGCGGCACTGGAGGAACTCAAGAAGGCCGCTTTGCACGGCGACAACATTTTTGAAGAACTAATGAATACCGTCAGGTCCTGCAGTCTCGGCCAGATCACCAATGCCCTTTATGCGGTTGGTGGACAATACCGCAGAAATATGTAATACATTGTGGCAGGCTGAATCTACAGAAAAAGGAGAACGCGATGACCATTACCCTTGGTTTTGATGTCTATGGCACCTTAATCGACACCGCCGGCGTCACTGAGGCACTGCACGAATTCGCCGGGGACCGGGCGGTGGCGTTTTCCACCATGTGGCGCGACAAGCAGCTGGAATATTCGTTCCGGCGTGGCCTGATGCAGAATTACCAGCATTTCGGCATCTGCACGAAAAATGCCCTCGATTATACCTGTTCAATGCTCGGGGTGGAAATAGCTGAGAAGGATAAGGAAAAACTCCTGGCAGGCTACCGGGTTCTGCCACCCTTTCCCGATGTAAAAAGTAGTTTGCCGGCCCTGAAAAATAACCATTTCCGCCTTTTCGCCTTCTCGAACGGGCGGCCTGATGATTTAGCAAGTCTGCTTGAAAACAGCGGCATCAGCAGTTATTTCGAGGATGTCATCAGCACCGATGAGATAAAGAGCTTTAAACCGAACCCGGCGGTATACGCCCATTTCCTGAGGAGATCCGGGGCAAAGGCACATGCTGCCTGGCTTATCTCGGGCAATCCCTTTGACGTTATCGGTGCCGTCTCCGCAGGAATGAGCGGCGCCTGGGTCAATCGGACCGGGAAGGGGATTTTCGATCCATGGGAGCTCCGGCCGACGGCAACGATCAGATCGCTGTCGGAACTGGCGGATGCTATCCTATCCACCTAAGAGCTTGTCAGAATACCTTTTATACGGAGCAAAACGGCCATGGTCCGCCTTGCAGAATATGAAGCACCTGAGCGGGACCACCTGCTCAATCTGCCTTGTCCCGCCTATGAAACAACCCCTTTTGCGGCAGCACCGGATTGTTCTAAAGCCCGTATCGCCATCGTTTCCACGGCCGGTCTGCATCGCCGGGGTGACCTGCCTTTTGGCGTCGGAGATGCGAGTTACCGCCTGATTCCTGCCGGCATCAGGCCGGATGACCTGCTCATGAGCCATATCTCAACCAACTTCGACCGCACCGGATTCCAGATGGACATGAACATGGTTCTGCCGCTGGACCGGTTGAGGGAGCTGGCACAGGAGGGCTTTATCGGCTCGGTTGCCGATTATCACTATTCATTCATGGGAGCGACGGACCCGCTGCAGATGGAACAGACGGCCAAAGATGTTGCAGCATTACTGAAAAAGGACCGGGTTACCGGCGTGCTGCTGGTTCCCGTCTGACCGAACTGCACGCGCGCCGTCGGCGGGCTCTCGCATTATATTGAATCTCAAGGCATCCCGACCACCCAGATCAGCCTGATAAAAGAACATAGCCAGACCATCAGGCCTCCGCGAGCGCTCTGGGTCCCCTTTCCTCTCGGCAGACCGCTCGGCAATCCTAACGATGGCGTGTTCCAGCAAGAGGTTATCAAGCATGCCCTGGGTCTGTTCGAGTACCCGTCCGGACCAATCCTGCAGGATTTTCCCCGCGATGCGGATATGGCTCAGACTGAGCCCGCCGTCCCGGCCTGTCCCGTTGATTTCTCTGCACGGGCGGACAGCCTGACGGATAGGGAAAAACTTCTGCAGCAGTTCCGGGCGGAATTCAGTGCCATGAACAGCTGGCACACCATTGCCCTGCAGCAGAGACAGCGGACCACCACCGGTATAAGCGGGCTCTCTGCTGACAGCGTGGTGCAGCTCTTCACCGACTTTATTCAGGGGAACTGCGAACATGACAATGACAAAGAACTCGCCGACCTGCTGCGCCGTGCGGCAGAGGACCTGAAGGCCTTTTATTTCGAAGCACTGGCTGCCCAGCCGGATCAACCGACCAGCGACAAGGCTCTCGCTGCATGGTTCTGGGGACAGACCTGCGGGGCTGCGGTGATCAATGAGGCCAGAAAAATCTGTCTGACCTCTGAAACCAAAGAGATGCTCCTGGCCGGAAAACTGCTGCTCGTGCCGCGCAGCCAGATGTACCGGTTTGCATAACGCGGGACTGACCCGGATGAGAGTTATGAAAACTCAGCGCAGCGGATCGAAGAGATACTCGAGACCGTTGAGCTTGATTTCATAGATTGCCTGCAGCATCTCCCCGAGTCGACCGCGCGGAAAACCTCTCCGGGCAAACCAGACAACATACGGCTCCGGCAGATCGATGAGCAGCCGCCCGCTGTATTTGCCGAACGGCATGCGGACGCGGCTCAGCTCAAGAAGCTGTTCCGCATCGAAAACCCCGCTCTTACCAGGCATCGCCAGACCAAACCCCTCAGCCCAACTGCTTGCGTGCCCGGATCTTGGCATCGATCAACTCCTGGTGAGACAGGCGCAGGAGGTTTGCCAGCTTGTGGGCAAACTGATCCTCATGTCTTTCCAGCTGAGCGTCGGTAAGTATCACCACCCAGACGGCTTCCATAACCGCCATTTTCTCCTGTTTGGAGTAATTTTGGTTCAGGTAACGGGTAAAGTTGAAGAGATCCACCGAATCATTGCGTTTCTTGTAGGCCAGGTCAATCAAGACATCGATTTCCGTTCGCGCAACACCGCACTTTGTTGTCAGGGTTTCGATGACATGTGCCATTTCATCGGCGGAACACTCGCCATCGGCATGCGCCGCTTCCAGCATCAGCACACAAAGAGCAATGTGCATGTCATGATCATCGGCTAACTGAAGATGGTTCTTATCTTCAGTTAGCCGGAGAACTTTCTTTATCAAATCAAGCATTAGACTTCCCCGCCATGGTTCGGGAACGACGATTGTTCCTTGTCGGATCTGATGGGTTGTTCGATGGCGACAACCGCTATTCTACGCCGTTTCCTGTTGAGCACAACCAGGCCGGCGGTAACCAGCACAATAGATGCAACCAGGTTGATGGTCAGCGGCTCATCCAGCAGCACTATACTGAAAAAAACGCCTGATACCGGCATGATGAAGACAAATGAGTGGACAGCGGTGGCACCATATCTTTTTATCATACTGCTCCAGGCAACCATACCGAACGATGCGGTAACAAAGGTCTGGTAGAACATCGAAGCAATGACCGGGGTATCAACGTGACGGACCATGGGATCATCAAAAAGGAGCATGCCCAAGACAAAAAACGGTACCGACATCAGCATCGGGTAGAGGGTTATCTGGAACGGCTGGAAGTCCTTGATGATCCTTTTTGAATATACCGCGTTGCATCCCCAGACGAGGACGGCAAGCAGAACCAGCATATCGCCCACAAGAACATCACCACTGAGCATCACAGAATCGGACAGAAGAACCAGCACTCCGGTAAACCCGAGGATAAGACCCGAGGTTTTTTTCAGACTTATCCGGTCGCCGGGGATGAAGAAATGGGCCAGTACCATCACCACGAACGGCAACAAATTGGAGATCAGCGTGCAATGGGAAGCGGTTGTTTTAACCAGGCCCGCATAAAAGAAGGCGAGCTGGGCCGCAAAGATAATGCCCAGAGGGATGAGCTGGCGAATCCGGATCCAGCTGATAGCAAGCATTCTCCCGGTAAAACGGGCCCAGAGAATGACCGCTACGGAAGCAACGATAAAACGCAGACCGGCATTGGTATACATCCCCAGTCCGGCGAGACTGAACTTTATCGCCACGGCGTTTGCGCCAAACAGAATGCAGAGAAATGCCGCATACAGAGATGCTCCAGCCGGCAGCCCCTGCTCCCCGGAGGGAGAAAGTGATTCATCATGTGTATCTTGCAATTGACTGCCACCTGGCCCGCTTTTGCGTGCCTCTGCTCTGAGCATAGCGCTGTATGTAATTGCGGCCAACCTGCATGCCGCACTGTAGAAACGTTTCTAGAGAGTTATCTCTTCACCGTAGGCCAGGACGATGCTCTTTTTCCCGAGCGCTTCCACCTTCTCTTTGAACGCCTGAGGATCCGCCTTAATCACGCCGAAGGTATCATAATGCATCGGGATAGCGACCCTGGGCCGGGCAAGCTCTACTGCCTTAAGTGCATCCGTTATGCCCATGGTGAAATTGTCACCGATCGGCAGGAGCATATAATCAATCGGGGTCATCTCCCCGATCAGCTTCATATCATAGAAAAGCCCGGTATCCCCTGTATGATACACATTAAGACCGTCAATGCTCAGTACAACCCCGGCCGGCTCTCCGCCATAGACACCATCGGGAGTAACTGACCCGTGATGGGCAATGGTAAATTTCAGCCGTCCGAAAGGAAAATCAAACCCACCGCCGATGTGCATATTATGTGCCCTGAATCCTTTGTCAATACAATAATTTGCCAACTCATTGACGCAGATGAACAGCGGATCGACACGAGCTGCAATCTTGAAGGAATCACCGATGTGATCCCCATGGGCATGGGTCAGCACAATGAAGTCGGCGGAAAGGTCGCCGGAACCAACCGGCGCTGTCGGATTGGTGTCAAGAAATGGATCGATCAGGATGATAATACCGGAATCGGTAGTTATCTGGAACGATGAATGGGAAAAATATCTGAGTTTCATAACTGCCTCCGGATTTTGTGTTTTTCGCGGCTTAAGGGTATGTATTGGCCAAGCCGACTGCCTGCTGTCATCTCCAGGCAACCGCAACACTCATGGTAGCAGGAGCTTAGCAGCATCTGCACAAGGTTTCAATTGCTTTGTCTGCCGTCGCCCCTGCATCATCGGCTCTCTGGACGTGCCGGAGCGGCTGCGGAAGGACAAAAGAACGGCGCATGATTGGAGGTGAAAAAAGGCGGATCACGCTGGATGATGGTATTGATCAGCGGATCCCTGCGGAACTGTTTCTGCAGAAAGGTACGAACCTTTTTCCGGTCCCAGCCCGCAGGATGGGTAAAATCGCAATAAAGCGACAGGTCGCCGTCCGAGAAACGATGCTCGTTGGCCGCCGCCTCCGGACTGCACACCGGCATATTAAAAATCGCCAGGTTCAGAAAAGTGATGCCATCATGATGCCGCCTGACAAGTTCCATGGTCAGCCGTGCGTCGTCTTCAGTCTCAGACGGTGTGCCGAAAAGGAGGTAGACATAGGTCGAAATACCGGCCGAACGAAGGTTCAGCAGGATACGGGAAACACGGTCCAGCTCAATGCCTTTATGCATCCGCTCCAGGACATGCTGAGAGCCGGATTCGAGGCCGAGTTTGAGCATGACACAGCCGCACTTCCGCAGGTTCCGGCAGAATTCAGGATCTTCGAGGTCACTTTCAAAACGGCTGAAGCCATACCAGGGCAGCCCCGGCGGTTTATCGACAAAAGAGGCGAGCAGACCGGGGCTCAGGGCATTGTCAAGCAGATGAAGAAGCACCGGCCGGTAGCGGTCGCCAAGTTTCCGGATCTGTTCCCCGGCACGGTCCGGCTGTGTCTGTATATAGGGTGTATCCTCAGCCATGTCGGGACAAAAGGTGCATTTTTTCCAATAACATCCGTCTGATGCGGCATAGGGCAGAATAAAGCCGGGAGACAGGTAGCGATTGTTGCTGAAATCTTCATAATCAGGGGTTCCCCAGCCGCCGATCTGTTCTTGCCCGAATAGGCCTAACAGCTCCTGCTCACCCGGACCCTTTACGCAGATATCGATCAGACCGCTGAACGGTTCGCTCCAGTGGGGATTATTCATCCACGAGGTGACCAGTCCGCCTCCGGCTATGATGGGCAATCCTGGATAGCGTCGCTTGATGAAACCGGCAATGGCAAACCCGGTCAGCGCCTGGCTCAGGTAGGAAAAGGAAATACCGATAAAGCGGGGATGCTCGGAGGCTATCAGCGTGTCGAGCCGTTTACTGAACAGGGGGAAGAACCTATTATCGCTATATTGATCCGCGGCCTGGAGCAGGTCCGCACTCTTCAGGGGCGAACGGGCTGATTCTCCATAATTTGCCAGCGAGATCTCGCAATCAGACCCGGTTACCGCTCTTGAGATTACACGGTTGAGATCATTCACCGCTCGCCGATAGCGTGAGGAATTTCGATAAATCCCGGATGACCGCAGGTCATCCAGGTGTTTCCTGCAGCTTTTTGCTGCCCGCCTGCTCCAGGTGTCTTCCCCGCTGGGTGCCTGAGTGAAAAGATCAAGCATGCACAAAAGGTTGAGATCAACAGCCCGGCAACCAACGCCATGTTCCCGGAGCGTTCCGGCAAGTCGCGCAATCCCTGCCGGCGGCTCGGACAATTTCGCCACCGGGGGGTATAGCAGGAGAATGGACATGAGATACAGCCCTTTTTAGCTCGGTTGAAGAACGGATAAGGCCGGAGAGTAGCAGGAGCGCCTGAAGGTTTCAATCGGTTTGTCATGATCTGAGCTTTTTCAGCATCCGGGGATTTTTCCTGGCTGCCGGCACATTTCGCTCGATGCCTGATACCTGATTCTCCGGTCTAGCACGAGGAACGGGACTGAATTACCGGAACAGCCAAAAAAAAAAGAAACGGTACTCACTATATGATACCCCCGCTGTGTCATACTGGGGTTGTACGAGCGATTGCTCTGATGTTAGCAATGGGCTGTCCTTATGGACCATAACAGGGAGGTATGACAGATGCGAGCACAAGCCGGAGTAGAAGCGTTGAACACCCTTTTCGCAGCAGGACTGGTAAACGAAACATGGCGCGGCAAACAACCAGCGCAATGGGAGTGTAAACTAAAGGAGACCCTTGTCGGGGAATATCTCATTGTCCCGCTGAACTCGGCAAAGATGCTGAAATCGGAAGGCTACCTGATGAATAATTGCTGTCGCGACTACATCTTTCGATGTGCAGACCTGGCCTATTCCCTTTTTTCGATTCGCAGCCGTTCTGGCGAGCGTCTTGCGACTCTGGGACTCGGTTACGAGAACGGTTACTGGCATTTTGATCAATGTTTCGGACAAGCCAACAGCGAGGTGCTCGAAGAGAGCCTGGAATACTTTGATGAGGACGGGGTCCTGCGCACCGAATATTTTCCAACCGAGATCTACTACCTCGCCCATGAGGTGGTGCGGTTGATGAACGCTAAACCCCAAAGCCATTGACCTGCGGTAATAAAGACTTCACCGAGCCCGATGCATAAGAGACCTGCGCGAAAACAACTGTTCGCGAACGCTCCTGAAGGTGATTTTGTGATTATTGAAATGATTACCGAGAAATTTTGCGTAAAAGACTTATAGTGGCAAGCCAGGTGTTGGGTGAATCCGGATTGCGGTTGAGACAATACTACTTTCCGCTTGATATAACCGGTGATAAGAGAAGGACTCAGGTATTGCCTTGTTGTTTACAACCTACTCAAGATCTGGGACCTGTTCGCGTTTATTGTTCATACTAGCAGAGGCTTGGCATGAAAAAAACAATGTTGTTTGAACCGTATACAATCAAAGGTGTGACCTTTAAAAATCGAATAGCCATGGCGCCGATGTGCCAATATTCAGCGGACACGGAAGGTTCACTGCAGGACTGGCACCGGGTCCATTATGCCTCTAGAGCCGTGGGACAGGTCGGCATGATCATCACCGAAGCCACGGCCGTCGAATCTCGAGGCCGGATTTCAAACAAGGACCTGGGCATTTGGCATGATTCCTGTGTAAAGCCGTTTTCCGAGCTGATAAAACAAGTCCAGGCCCATCAGTGCCGGATGGGGATCCAAATAGCCCATGCTGGACGTAAATCAACCATCCTGGATGAACCTATCGTGGCACCGGGCCGAATGCAATTCAATGATCAATACCAGGTTCCTCAGGAGCTGTCCTTTCCCGAAATACAGGTTGTCGTCTCTGCATTCGGTCAGGCGGTACGCCGGGCAGTTGCCGCGGGCGTTGATTTTATAGAAATCCATGGAGCCCATGGTTATTTGGTTAATCAATTTCTCTCTCCCCTGACCAATAAAAGGACGGATGATTACGGCCAGGACAGATCGCTCTTCCTGAAAGAAGTGCTGGAGGAGGTGACCGCCCATATTCCCCGGCAGATGCCTCTCTTTTTGCGGGTGTCGGCAGAAGATTACCTGCCAGGCGGCAACCATCCCCAGGAACTTTGTCGATTGCTGGAGCCGGTCAAACACCTGATAGACCTGGTTCATGTCAGCTCAGGTGGCGTGATGGATAACGCTCCGATAAAAATGTTTCCTGGATACCAGGTTTCTTTTGCAAAGATAATCAGACAACAATTGAAACTGCCGGTCATGTCAGTCGGAATGCTTGATTCACCTGAACTTGCTGAAGAAACGCTACGCAATGGAAGCGCTGATCTGATCGCTCTGGGGCGGGAACTGCTCCGTAATCCCTATTGGCCTCTCCACGCGGCCAAGAGGTTAGAGGAAGAAATCAGCTGGCCCGAAGCATACCAGAGAGCCAAAAACTGACGACCACTTCAGCATGAGACTATTCATCGCTTAACAAACCCTGGAAATGCGGGGACAGTATACTTAATTCGTTTACAATTTCTTTAGAATACATAATCGTTAATTGATTTCTGAATCATAGAGATAAGTATACTGTCCCCGCATTTTCCATTTCAAGCCCGCCAACCACCTGAAACGGATTCGAAATGAAAGCTCTCGTTGAACAAAAGACCATACTCCTTATTATCCTGATGGGGATCTTATTAGTTGGATGCAGCGCAACGAGGAAGCCAGATCATGAGCTGTCAGTAAATAATGTTCCTCCCAGCTATAAAAACCTGGAAAATAACTACTGGTGGGAATGCGATTTTCGCGTTACCTGGCCGGAGGACGGGGAAATTGACTGGGGGATGGATCTGCTTCTTGCCCATGCAGTAGTTTCCCCCGTCCTGGTGGAGCATAGTAACAACATTTCCTACTGGCGTTTTCACCGCAGGGCGGCACGCGATGCTGCCGGCCACCAATTTTCATTCATCTTTTACAGCAATCCGGAGACCGCCGCTGTGGTCCTGTCAGAGATTGCAAACAGTAAACGGCTAAGAGACGCCTACGAAGCAAACCTTTTAAAAACAGTACTCATTGACGATCCGGATCAGCCCCTGCTGCCAAATGTGGAAGATACCAGTGACCGTAACTGGTCGCCAGTCCTCCAGAAGAACTGGCCGTCATTTATCATGGGGGCAAGTTCATTGTGGCTTGGACTCATTGATGAATACATGCAAAATTCTGCCGAAAATTACACTGACATCCACCTGCTTCTCGATAGATATAGAGAAGTTAACGAAAAGATAACAGAGACATGGAGCGTTGAGGGACAGCATGCGTTCCTGCATCACCTGAATGCAATGTTCGGCTACGCGCCCCTGCGAATCAGAAAGACCTTGTCATTCTGATGCTGCAGCAGACGCGGTAAATCAGGGTCAAATAGGGGGGCGGCAACGTTTTGTTTTTGATTCAATCGGTATTAGCAGGGAGGGATACGATGGCAATAGGAAAAGCAACTGACAAAGAGATAGACAGCTTCATTACGGCTCATGATTCCTGGTCCGTTGACGGCGGAAAACTCTATCGTGAGTTTGTCTTCCATACTTTCTGCGAAGCTTTCGGGTTCATGTCTGAAGTGGCGCTTGTTGCAGAACGGAGCAATCATCACCCCGAATGGTGCAACGTGTACAAACGGGTCACGGTGCACCTGACGACACATGAGGCGGGCGGGATAACGCAGAGAGATTTCGATCTTGCCGAGCAGATGGAAAACATAGTCTCAAGAAGATGAAGCTGCTTCTTTTAACTTCCCCGCACAAAACTACCGGCTACTCTAAAAAACGATCAATCCTTCAATTCGCCTACTTAAGGTGACAGTATACGTAATCCACTTCCTGTTTCTTGCTCCAGGAGCATGAAGGAACGACTGGATAAAAGAAATAAGTATACTGTCCCCGGATGTTCCCCGTTCAAAAGGGTGATTTGAGGAGTTCGGCACCGGCAATGGTGTGACCGTTGGCGGGCGCACCATTGGTGATGCAGTTAAAATTCCCTGGAAGCCACGGCCTTGATGGTTTCCGTGGCAAGTTCATTGCCGTCTTTGTCTTTGACGACTGCCTTGATAATCAGATCAGCATCATTAAGCGTGGCCTTTACCACCCATTTGCCCTTTTTATCGACAGCAACGGGGCCTTGTGAAACCCCCATGAGGGAAACATCGACAGTCAGCCCCAAACTGGCTATCTCCTCTTTGCTAAAACCCGTGACTTTTCCCTTTATCGCTCTTTCGACCGGGAAGGAATCAGGGAAAATAGAAATCGTACCACCATCCCCAACAGAGGTGAAATGAACCCCCCTTTCCCCGGCAAAGGAGGACTGCAAGGTTACTGCCAAAACCAGAGCCAACATACATGGAACAATCGACGCACACCTTTTTCCCATACCCTGCCTCCGAAAATTGATTTAACAACAGCCTCCGTTAAAGACGTTTTCCTACCACATGGATTTACAACCGTTAACGTGTTAACACTTTTATATCCTTATTATACATTTTCCGATACATATCTTTGTTATCTCACGATTTATAATCTAAAAGAAAACCCTTCATTGGGGAACTTTATACTTTTCGATATTATCCAATCATACGTTAATGGTTATCAATCAGAAAACGAGATATGAATTAAGTATACTGTCCCCGGATTTGCCTGGAATTAATCTTTTGCTATGATCATCGATTGTTATATAATGGCTCCCGGGACGGGGAAAATCCGGTTCCGGCACCAGTGGAGCTGCCGAAAGGATATCAGTCGACCGCTCTTTACCAACCGTACCTGACGAACAGAGATCTGGAGAACGTTCATGAGCACCGATTCGGGAATCCCCATCGTCGAGCGGGCAGCAACCCATCGCCTGAGACGGGCCATCGTTGACGAGACCGGCACCTATACCTATGCCAACCTGCTGGATACCTCACAGGCCATCGCCTCGGCGTTGCTTGATGGTCGCAGCGACCTGCAGGAAGCACGGGTGGCCTTCATCATTCCGCCCAGCTTCGACTATACTGCGGTTCTCTGGGGGGTCTGGCGGGCCGGGGGCATCGGGGTACCCCTCTGCGTCAGCCATCCGGCACCCGAACTGGAATATGTGATTAACGATGCCGATGCGGATATTATCGTCGCCCACCCCGATTATCTGGAAATGCTCGGTCCTGTCGCCGCAGCACACAGTCGAAAACTGATCTGCAGCAACGACCTCGTTGACAATGAAAGAATCTCATCCCTGCCCTGCGTTGATATTGAGCGGCGGGCCATGATCCTTTACACCAGCGGCACAACAGGAAAACCCAAGGGCGTGGTTACCACCCATGCCAACACCTGTGCCCAGATCACTACGCTGGTTGATTTCTGGCAATGGCGGGAAACCGATCGAACGCTTGGTGTGCTGCCGCTGCACCATGTGCACGGCATTATCAATATCCTGTCCTGCGCACTCTGGTCTGGTGCCTGCTGCGAGTTGATGCCGAAGTTTGATGCAACGGAGGTATGGCACCGCTTCATGGATCGGGATTTTACCCTTTTCATGGCCGTGCCCACTGTCTATGTAAGACTGATAGCGCACTGGGAGGCGGCTGCGCCGGACGAGCAGGCCAGGA
>JAHEMX010000422.1 GCA_024643445.1 Desulfobulbaceae bacterium
TAGTCGGCACTGAAGCAGATCAGGGAGTAAAACCCGCCAAAACCGATGCTTCCTGCAATAACCCAGAACAGCCAGTTCCTGACAAACAGTTTAAAGACAAGCCAGGGAGCTTTTCTCCCCTGGAAAACAGCAAGGAAGATCAGCAGGTAGAGGATCATGAAACCATAACGCAGCGATGCGGACCATACCCAATGCCCACCCTCCAGACTCATCAGGCGGTTGAGAATAAAGGTAGAGCTGAAGAAGAGGCCGGATAGCAGACCGATAAAAATCAACGAAGCCATAGAGGATCACGTTCCATTGTTGGTTCGGAAATGGTATTACATACTGCACAGCGATGTCTGCGACAAGCCTTAATGGCAAAATAAGCAGCGGCTAATTGAAAAACAGCAGGAGGTGTTATGCTCCGTGTAGATCTTGACAAGAAATCAGGAATAGTCACCCTCAGTCCCGATAGCGCACTGAGTGAAGGTGACTTCAAAAAAGCGTCAGCGGCCATTGACCCCTATATAGAGGAAGCCGGAAAGCTTCAGGGTCTGATAATTTACACACAATCGTTTCCCGGCTGGAAGTCCTTCGGCGCGTTTCTGGGACATCTGCATTTTGTCAGAGAGCACCACAAGCAGATCCTGCGTGTCGCCCTGATGACCGACTCCGCCGTGGCTAATCTGGGCGAGAAATTAGCCTCGCACTTCATCTCGGCTGAAATCAAACATTTTCAGTTCAGCCGGATGGAAGAGGCGAAGCACTGGATATCAAAGGATTTATCGGCATAGGATCCCTTCACTCTTGTCGACCGATCCCTGCAGATCATGACGGGTCAATCGCCAGCACCATCCACCGCATTGATTGCCTCGGTTCTGTTTCACTGACAACAGCGTTTTACCCCCGAAACCGTATCCGGCAGACGCTTCTACCGGTATCTCCCTGCTCAGGAAGACACAGGTGATTAACGATACGTTGATTTTGCAGAGAGGCTCGCGATATGTCCAGGCTCGAAATACGTCAGGCGACTGCTGAAGATGCAGCGCTTATCCTGAAGTTCGTCAGGGAATTGGCCATCTATGAAAAGGCTGAGCGGGAGGTCATCGCCACGGAAGCCGAAATCAGAGCATCACTTTTTGATCATCGCTCAACCGTCAGCAGCATTATCTGCTGGTTCGACAGCATTCCCGCCGGATTTGCGGTCTACTTCTTCAACTATTCCACCTGGCTTGGTAAAAAGGGCCTGTATCTCGAGGATCTCTACGTCTCGCCCCAATACCGGAACGCGGGGGCGGGAAAGGCGCTGCTGAGATACCTGGCCCAGGTTGCGGTTTCCAACCACTGCGGGCGTTTTGAATGGAGCGTGCTGGACTGGAACGAACCGGCCATTCAGTTCTACAAGAGCATCGGTGCAGAGGCTCAGGACGAATGGACTACCTACCGGTTGTCCGGAAAGGCGCTCGAGGATTTCGTAAAAAACGGGAGCTGAAGCAAGGCATCTGCTGAACAGCCGCCACCGGAACAGAACCGGGCATTGTCAGTGCTGCCCAAGCCCCCCTATTTCCGTCGGGCAACGGAGACAGCACCACGCACTCACCTGCTGAGGCGTAATTTCTATCTCTCAACCAAGCGCCACATCAAGGGTCATCATCAAAGCAAATCCCAGCATGACGCCAATCGTGGCGATATCGGAATGTTTCTCGGCCTGCGATTCCGGAATAAGTTCCTCGGCGACCACATAGATCATGGCACCGGCGGCAAAAGAGAGAGCGTACGGCAGAATCGGCCGCATGTAAATCACCGCGAAGGCGCCGAGTACACCGGCAACAGGCTCAACCATACCGGAAAACTGCCCGTACATGAAACTCTTGAAGCGAGATAAGCCTTCCCGTCGCAGCGGCACGGATACCGCGGCCCCTTCCGGAAAGTTCTGGAGACCGATGCCAATCGCCAGGGCAATGGCAGCACCAATGGTCGCAGAAGGATAACCGGCGGCAGCGGCACCGAAGGCGACACCTACCGCCAGCCCTTCAGGGATATTGTGCAGGGTAATGGCCAGAACCAGCAGGATTGAGCGCTGCCAGCTGGTCTTGATGCCCTCGGCCTCTTTTGTCGGAAAGCCCAGGTGCAGGTGAGGAAGCAGCCGGTCAATGGCCCAGAGAAAGGCGCCGCCACTTAAAAACCCGACCAGCGGCGGTATCCAGGTAATTCCGCCGGATTCCTCAACCATGGCAATAGCAGGCGCAAGCAATGACCAGAAGCTGGCGGCAATCATGACGCCGGCCGCGCTGCCAAGCATGCCGTCCATGACCTTGCGGTCAATCTTTTTGAAAAAGAACACCAAAGCCGCTCCGAGAGCGGTCACAAACCAGGTAAAGCAGGTGCCGAGAAGTGCCTGCATAACCGGTGAAAGTCCGACAAACCAATCCAACATTCCAGCCTCCGTGTAAACAAAGATTCAAAGCGGTAGCAAGTAAGGCAAGCCCACGTTTTTTTCCAATCCTGCAAGAACTTCAAGAAAAGCACGACGAAAAACAGCATATCAGAAGTGGACTACATCTGCAATTCAAGACAAGAACGCCGAATATGTAATTGTTAATACTGAACAAAAAATGACCAAGGGGGTTACCCCGTACCTGTCAACCCTAGGCCGGCCAGGCACCGATCAGTTGAACGGAAAAAACTGTTTCCAGAGCGGAAAAACGATCATTTCATACCCATCGGGAGCAAGATTCCATTTGTCGCCATAGACATGAACACGCCAGGTCGCTCCATCCCTGTCATAGACCTTTCCACCCTCAAGTATCCAGGCCAGCAAGCCCCCTTCGAGGTTGTATATCTCCCGGCCGGTTCCGACCAGATCACGGGCGAAAATACCGCTGCGATAACTGATGGTGCAGTAGCCTATGACCACCGAATCACCATATGCGGCACTGCTGGCGGCAAGAAACGTCTCTTTGCTGATCGCCTGCGGCAACATTGATACCTCCCTCTCTTCCGGACTCCTGGTGTCGACAAAAACCAGTTTTTGGCCATTCTTCAGCATCTGCAATGCATCTTTCGCGGCAATACCCTTAACAGCTGGAAATGCTTCCCTGTACGCTGCATACAGGGCATACACCCGCTCGAGTTTCTCGGCATCTGTCAATACCTGCCGACCGAGCCCCGGCAACGGTACAATCAGGCAAATAAAACCGACAAAGAGTAGAAGTGCTCCTCTCATTTAATTCCCCATTACACCCAGTCGTGGCAATTTCAACGTAAACACCCTAGTAATTGAGAATAGACCATTTTCTGATGATAACTATCAGAAAGAAACAGGTAACAGTTGAAATTTATCACAGATTACTTAAATTCAAGTCTGTTTTTGAGTTAATCACTTATTACCACGCTATTTCTGCCTGTTAAGAACATCTGAATTATTGCAGTTGAATCAGTGCCGGTCTTTGCCATGCAGGGACAAAACGTTTCAGGCATAAAACAGAGATCAGCTGATCTCTGTTAATTCAAGTTTTTTTTCAGGAACATTTCACCTTGAGTCCCGGAAGAGTCCGGAAACCAAGAAGTGACAGAGAACAGCTCGAGATAAACTTTTCCCGCCACGGTGCCGACAACCACCCTGAAGAGACCAATCGAGGTTCTTTTATGAAAATATCGTTGAGATGTTTTTTCTGCCTTTTCCTGCTCGTCGGTTTGTCTATCAGCCTGTTTCCTGCCTCTGTATGGGCTGATGCCGATGCGACGCTCAACTGGCTGGTAGCCACACCGGTACCGGCGACAGTGACTCCCGAACCAGTAACGCCTCCGACCGCTGTTAATCCTGGAGTTACTGCAAAATCAAAACCTGAGGACCAGTGCCAGGATATTCTCGCGCAGCAGGGGCTCGACCCGAACGATGTGGTCTGGTACGCCGAAAACCCGAGTGGACAGATTGTCGCCATCAAGGCGCAGGAAGCCTGC
>JAHEMX010000029.1 GCA_024643445.1 Desulfobulbaceae bacterium
CCGGTTGAAACGGTGACGGTGAAGCCCGCAAAACCGTTCGAGAAGGCGACGGAGATGCCCCCGAAACCGGTTGAAACGGCAGCGGTGACAAAAAAAGAGGAGGTGGCCCTGGCCCCGGTTGTCGAGTCCACTGCCATTCAGCCTCCGGTAGCTGACCCAATAGTGGAAGAGGCGGTTCGATTTCCGATTCCCTCCCCACCTGAGATAAGCAGGGAACCCGAGAAAAAACGGGTTCGAGAAGAGGAAAAACCGGCACCGGAAGAAGTCGCTGAAGCTGAGAAAAAAACAGTATCACCGGCTGCTCAACAAAACGAGACCGGTCTATCTGCGGCGAAGGCTAAGATAGTAGTAAAACCTTTGCGTGAGAAGATAGAACTCCAGCAGCCGGGAGAAGTGACCATTCTTGAGAGCCAAAACAAAAAAATACCGGTAGCTGCCGAAATGGTTGACATAACGGTGCCGGCCAGCCCTGCCGTCAAGGAGATTGCCGCCGATGCAATCTACCGGGAACGGCTCGCTGCCGGAGCCAGATGGCTGATTGGAAATCATGCGGAGACCTATACGGTTCAACTCATGGTCCTGGCCTCAGACCAGGCCGAGGAACACTTGATCCAGATGCTCGATTCTGAAGAGTATCGCTCTGTTGCTGACAAGCTTTACATACTGAGACGTCTGGGCACACCGCCGACCGTCAAGCTTTTCTATGGTGAATACGAAACCCTTGCTGTCGCCAGGAAAGCCAGAAATACGCTGCCGCTTTTCCTGCGAGATAAGCAGCCGTTTGCCGTGGCGATCACTGACGCCGTGGAAGGGAGCAGAACGTCACCGTGAGACTGATGCGCGGTGCACACCAGTGATGAATAGCGAGTGCAATTAACAATAAAACAGGAAAAACACCCATCCTTAAGCCATGCAAACCATCTCGGACGATGATTCCACCTATCAGACCAAACCGGCCAGCCTCTCATTTTTTAGCAGGACATTCCCGTCGTTGAGCTTTTATCCAAAATTTGCCGGGATTGTTTACCGGGCGAGCCTGGTGGCCAGGCAGGGGGCAGTCTATGGTGACGATGCCTGGGGCCAAAGCAGTCTTGAGGTTCTGACTGCCCTTGAAACGGTGGGGGTCACGGTCCAGACGACGGGGCTTTCCTTTCTCAGTCAGACTCCGGGGCCGGTGATTATTGTCGGAAATCACCTGAGTGTGCTTGAGACCGTCGTTCTTCCGGCCCATATTATCCCCTACAAATCAGTCACCTTCGTTGTCAAGGAAAGCCTCATCCACGTACCGGTTTTTAAGCATATCATGCGTTCGCGCAATCCGATTATCGTAACCCGGAGCAATCCGCGCCATGATCTTAAAGTTGTACTGGATCAGGGTTGTGATCGACTGTCCAGAGGTGTCTCAATTATCATTTTCCCGCAGACCACGAGGGCGCCGTTTAACCCGGAACAGTTCAGTACGATCGCGATCAAACTGGCCAAAAAGGCCAGTGTTCCCATTATACCATTGGCCTTGTTGACGGATGCCTGGGAGAACGGCAGGTTGATGAAAGACTTCGGCCGGATCAAGCCGGTACGAAAGGTGCATTTTGCCTTTGGTGAGCCGATGACGGTGGAGGGGAAGGGAAATGACACGCATCAGGCGGTGATTGATTTCATCCAGGAGCACCTTGCCAGCTGGGGGAGGGAGTCGCTTGCAGGCGGCTGCTGATCCGGCGGTCTGGATCCACCGGTCAAAACGGCCTTCTGCTTCAGACGATGCCAAGACGCCTGAGCAGTGATCCGAGATCGCGCCGGTCGAGCCGGGTCAGTCCGGCTTCCCCGGCAAATAGCAGTGCCTGTTGCCATTCTCCTGCGGTGATGGAGCGTCCGAGTTCGGGATAGTTTTGGCAACGGCTGCTGAGACCGCAGGGTCTGTATTGATCCATGATGTTCACAAAACTGTCTAAAGAAATCTCAGCAGCGATATATTCCAGGATCTGACGGGTCTCCTCAAGCCCTTCAGGCATGAGCAGATGTCTGATGAGCAGGCCACTGACGGCGAGGCCGTGCTCATCAACAAGAAGCTCCCCCACCTGACGGTGCATAATCTTCAGGCCATTCCTGGCAATCTTCGGGTAATCCGGTGCATCCGCATATTTGTCGGCACTGGCTGGTTGCCAGAATTTGAAGTCGGGCAGGTAAATATCGATAACACCTGCAAGGAGATTAATCGTCTCAGCAGCGTCGTAGCCGCTGGAATTATAGACGAGCGGAATCGTCAGCCCGCTTTCAAAAGCGATAACCAGGGATTCAAGAATCTGGGGTACCACGTGACTCGGGGTCACAAAGTTGATGTTATGGCACCCAGCCTGCTGGAGTTCGAGCATGATTGCAGCCATCTGTTCAGGTGTTGCTTCGAGAGCATCATCTGGACGATGACTGATCTCGTAATTCTGACAGAAGCAGCAGCGCAGACTGCAGGATGCCAGGAATATGGTTCCTGAACCATGCTGTCCGACGAGGGGCTGTTCCTCGCCAAAATGAGCCCCCCAGCTGGCAATTTTCGCCTGCCTGCCGGTGGCGCAGTACCCCTTTTCTCCTGCTAGTCGGTTGACACCGCAGTTTCGCGGACAAAGTGAGCAGTTTTCCAGAAGTCGTATCCCCCGGGCTGCGCGATCATATAACTTGTTCGACTCGAAAAACATGCGGCTGCCAGTCAGCATAAGCGTTTCATCCGGAACATGGTGAGCGGATCCTGAAGATAACCTTCCCCCCTCCTGCTGTCGGGGATTACCTCCTTACTCTCGGTATAACATGAGCGAGATGATTATTGATCGAATAATTTGTTGCCCCCTTTCCTGTTGCGGTTCAGTGGCCGGGGACCAGGGGGGCGATGGTGGAAAACTGGCGGAGCAGCTGGCTGAATCTTCAACAGGCGGATCTTCCAGGAACAAGAGGATCTGCCTGGCCGGCCACTAATAGTTGCTCAAAAACTGGATTACGTGCGGAGGCTCTGCTATTATAAATAGTTCATCTGCTATAAAGGCGCCGCCGACAAGTCGGGGGATCCGAGCATTTTTGAGCGGAGCGCTATCGCAACCGGGAAAGAGAGAATAGGGGCGCGATTGCACGTTCTTGATGGTGCGACCAGATGCCGGTGCGGACGATAGCCGGCCTCGCTATTCAAGGTGGGCCGAATTTGTCACGATAGGTTTATTGATTTTAGTAAGTTTCCTGAATTAAAGGGAAATATTTATGAACATGGGGTTGAAACAGCCGGAAGGATCACAGGTGACAAGGAGTTTTCTTAGAAATCTGCCGGTTCAGAGTAAAATCTCGCTCCTGATTCTGGCCATCTCGGGCACCGCCTTGGTGCTCTTTTCATTAATATCGGTTGTTTATCAGATCCAGACCTTACGAGACAGTGCGGTTGACAAATTTGCGCTCCTCTCCCGGGCGGTGGCCCATTTCCATTGGGAACATCCTGACTCCGAGGGCCATTCAGTGGCGGAGCTGCTGCTTGGTTTTCTGAAAGAAGACGAAGACATAGAGCTGGCGGTTCTGTACAATAACCGTGATGAGGTTTTCGGCGTCTACAATCGCTCAGCCTTCGGTTTGCCGGCGAGCCCCCCCGGGAACATAAAGGGCAACGAGCAACACTTTTTCAGGGAAGACAGCACCTATAAACTGAAGGTCTTTATTCCAATTTACGAGGGAAGTGAGCGGCTCGGCACGCTGTATGCCGTGACGAATCTCAACAGGTTGAAAAAGCAGGTCCTTAAAACTGTCCTGGTACTGATCAGCGGCATGATTTTCTTTTTCTTCGCCGCCCATTTTGTCTCTCGCAGAATGCAGCGTTCCATCTATGAGCCGTTTTTTACGCTTGCCGGGACGGCTCGGGAGATAACCGAGTTTGGTGATTATTCAGTCCGCGTTGACCACAGCAGGGACGAGATTGGTGATTTGATAGGCAATTTCAATACCATGCTTGATGCCATTCAGGAACGGGACAACGAACTGCATCAGCACCGGCATAATCTTGAACTGTTGGTAGAGGATCGTACCGAGGAACTTCGCCGTCATCGTGATGAGGCGGTGGCATCGGCACAGGCAAAAACCGAGTTTCTCGCCAACATGAGCCATGAAATTCGTACGCCGATGAACGGGGTTATCGGCGTTATTTCTCTGCTCAAGGATGCACCGCTGCCTGATGAGTACCGCCGGCTCCTGGGCACGGCGATAAAGTCGGCTGATTCGGTGATGTACGTCATCAATGACATCCTGGACTTTTCCAAGATAGATGCGGGTATCCTGGAGTTCGAATCTATTCCGTTTGATCTGCGGGAGTTGATGGATGAGACGGCGGCATTGTTTGTTGACTCGGTTAATTCACAGAAGCTAGATATTGTCTGTTTTGTTCCGCTGGATGTCCACTGTTTGGTTGCCGGTGATCCGGCCAGACTGAGGCAGATCCTCAATAATCTTGTCAATAATGCCGTTAAGTTTACCCCGGAAGGCCAGATAACTCTAAAGGTAGAACGGATTGAAATAAAAGACGGCAAACAATTGCTCCGGTTTGTCGTTGCCGATACCGGAATAGGTATTTCCGAGAAGGTTATACCGCGTCTTTTCGATAAATTTACCCAGGCCGAGGAATCGACGACCAGGCAATACGGCGGGACCGGACTGGGGTTGAATGTCTGCAAGCAGCTGGTTGAACTGCAGGGTGGTGATATCGGCGTCAGCAGTGCTGAAAAGCGCGGCTCCGAATTCTGGTTCACGCTGCCGTTCAAGGTGGTACCCGAATCGGTGACGACACCCCCGTGCACCGGACTTGAAAATCTGCGCATTCTTGTGGTCGATAACAACGAGACGACTCTCGAGGTCATTGAGCACTACCTGTCAGCCTGCCGGGTAACGGTTTCTTCATTCAAAAGCGGGAAATATGCCCTGCGGTTTCTTGAGCAGCATCGGGGTCCCCGGAGCACCTTCGACAAGATTCTGATTGATCATTACATGCCGGAAATGGATGGTATTCAGCTTGCCGCGGCAATTAAGGAAAGATACAGGGAACAGACACCGGAAATGTTCATGCTCAGTCCCGGCAGCCTGGGGGCACAAAGCGCTTTTCTGGCAGGTTTTAAGGATGTGATCTACAAACCGGTCCGCATTGAACAGCTCTATGATACGCTGTCAGGGCGGAAAATAAGCCGCGCACGTTCAAATGAAGAACGCTGGCAGTCGACGCCGGTTTCCAGCCTCAAGGGAAGGGTGCTGCTGGTGGATGACGAACCGATCAACCGGAATGTGGCACGTGCGATACTTGAGAAGTTCGGTCTTGAAACGGACACGGCAATCAACGGACAAAAGGCTTTGGATCTGTTTGAAACTAACGACTATGACGTCATCCTGATGGATCTGCAAATGCCTGAGATCAATGGCTATGAGGCGACGAGAAGAATCAGGGAACAGGAAGCCGGGCGATTCCTCCGGCGGACAACCATCATTGCAATGACGGCCAACGCCTTGGAGAGCACCAGGGCGCGATGTTTTGAGGTGGGAATGGATGATTACATCTCGAAGCCGATAAAACCGGAATCATTGGCCGCACGCCTCAGTCCCTGGCTCCGTCCGGGTACCAGTGAGGTACCGGCCGATGAAGAAGAACAGCAATCCCTGGAGGATGTGCCGGATACCCTGGCTGCCAGGGAAACCCTGATCTGGGACCGGGAGCGCTCCCTGCAATTTGTCGGCGGTGACATAGCCCTGCTGAATGATCTGACCCGAATGTTTCTGGAAAGAAACGAGATCCTGCTTCGCAGCGTCGAAGACGCCATTTACTCCGGCAACCCGGCACAGCTTGACGACGCAGCCCATACCTACAAGGGGGCGGTTAATCATTTCTGGGCCGAGTCCTTGCAAGAGGTTGCTTTTGAGCTTGAAGCGAAAGGGAAGTCAGGAAATATGAGCGGCAGCAAAGAACTTTTTGCCAAACTGGAACGGATGTCGGTGAACCTGGTTGAGGAACTTAATCACTTCATCAGGGAAGGGCGGGAGGAGTAAATTCTCCCGGTGCCGGCCACCTTGCATTGCCTGTTCAGGCAAGCAAGATACCCTGATGCATCAGAGGGATGTCTTCTCATTAATGACGACTCTGTTCCTGCCCATCTGTTTTGCCTGATAGAGTGCTATATCAGCCTCCTTGGTCATCTCTTCTCCGTCCGTCATACTGCTGCTCCAGGCTGCAACACCGAGGCTGATTGTGGTCTTGACAGGGATGTTACCGTGAAAAAACCGATGCAGTTCCACCGCCATGCGCAGCCTTTCGGCCAGTAATCCCGCCTCGACCAAACTGCTGCGGTCGCAGATGACCAGGAACTCCTCTCCGCCAATCCGGCTGACCATATCGTAGCTCCTGGCAGAGCTCAGAAAAATCCCGGCAATTTCTTTGAGGACCTTGTCCCCGACATCATGGCCATACTTGTCATTGACCTGTTTGAAATGGTCCAGGTCGATCATGATACAGCAGAGCGGTTCTTTGTGCCGGATCGACTCGGCTACCGCATCCTTGAGGCGGTTGAGGGCGCTGCGGCGGTTTGGCAGGCCGGTGAGGACATCGGTCATCGCCATGTTCTGGAGTTTCTGGTTCGCAGAAGCCAGGAGATCGGCGTATTGCTGAATGACCTCGCGGTCCCGGTGAATCATCTGCTGATAACCTATAATTCTCTCGCCGCTCCGGACACGCGCTTCCAGGACTTTGGGGGTGAACGGCTTCACCATGAAGTCATCGGCCCCGGCTTCAAGTGCCTGGATAAGTTCTTCGTCCGATTCCTTGCCGGTGAGCATGATGATGTAGATGTGACGGGTGGCTGGGTTTTCTCTTAGCGCCCTGCACAAATCGATTCCGTTCAATTTGGGCATGCGCCAGTCGGTGATCAGCAGATGCGGTTTTTTTTCAAATGCGAGTCTCAGGCCTTTCTCGCCATTGTCCGCCGTAAAGACCGTATTGCCGCTTCCGTTCAACAGACGGCTCAAACTGAGCAGCGTCATGGGATCATCATCGATTACCAGGATTTTGAACGTTTCTCTGGTAAAGGGATGTTTTGCTGCCTCGGTAAGAGGTGATGCGTCTTTTAGATCCTGATAAGCGGGGCAATCCTGGGTAGGGATCTTGAAGATGTACCCCCAGCGCTGCCATCTTTTCACGATATCATCAAATATATCTGCAAATTCAGACTCTTCTATGCCAAAAGCGGTTGCACATCTCTCGGCTGATATAATCCTTTCCTGCAATGGCGTTTCCAGCAGACATGTCTCTGCTATGTTGTCAGCGAACAGCAACATCGTTCGTATCAGGGTGAGATCCTCATCATCACGGCCTGGCTGCTCGTTTGTACCATGGACATCTACAGCTCGGGCAAAGGTTTGGGGCAGGTGCCACGATTGGAACAGCCTGCTGCTGATTTCTTCATGGCTCAGACCGAAGCGCTCGGTCTCCTGGTCGAGTTGAGATTGCCGGCTGAGTTGCCTGGACAGGATATCGGAGTAGTCTTCAGGGAAAACAACGGCCAGGGCCAGGCGACCAATCTGGGCCAGCAGTCCGCAGACAAAGAGTTCATCAGGATTCTGGTTGCCGGTACGGCGGGCAAGGACCTGGCAGGCTGCGGCTCTGGCCAAGGAATGGGACCAGAACTGCTGATGGCTGAACAGGGAGCATCTGCCGTTCTTGTTCCGGGTCAGCAGTGAAAAGCCGAGCAGCAGTTGAACACTGGTAGCCACACCAAGTTTTGCCAAGCCGTTCGATAGAGAAGGAGGCTTTTCAAACGGCGGACTGATACTTGTCAGATACTCCAGAAGATAGGATAAAAGTTCCGGGTCGGTCTCAACTTTTGCCGCGATCTGAGCCGGGTCAGCATCATGAAGATGATATCGTTCAGCTATTTCCTTAACGAGAGGGGAAGGGGCGGGCATGGAGCCCTTTTCCATCAATCTTGAGAATAGTTCTGATTTACTCATCGGGCCCGCATGAAAAGAATTAAGCTTAACCCACGAAGTGCACCTTTTTTGCTGATAACCAGTTTATTTTAGCTGATTAGTATTGAAAGTACAAGCGCTTGAGTCTCCCTGAACAGACCATGGGAATAAGGTGGTGCAATCAGCCGATGAAGAAGATTGTCACTCATCGCGACCAGCCTGCCGGGACCTCTCTGCTGTCAGAGCAGCGTCAGGGTATGGTGATCATCCCCTGGATGCGGTCAAGTTCGGCCAAAGACTGGGAGTAGATAACCTTCGATCTGTTTTCACTGGACAGGGCGCTGGCATAATCCTTTTGGGCGATCAGGACATCAAGCGTCGTGGATCGGCCTGCGTCGAATTTTGCCTGTTCCGCTTCGAGTCTTTTTTCTGTTGCCAGGGCAGTTTTTGTTGTTGCTTCAATTGCTTTCAGCGCAAGCTCGATATCGCGCAGGGTCACCCTGACGGTACGCCTGATTTCCTGTTTGAGCAGTTCGAGACTGGTCCTGTTTTTATTTCTCAGGGCAAGCGCCTGACGATGCTGCCCTTCTGCCAGTGAATTGTCCAATGGACGGGAAATCCTAATTCCGACCTGCCACTGGGTATCACTGTTGCTGAACGAGTTATCGATTGCGCTGTCATAGCTGTCTGCGGTTCCACCGTAGCCCAGGGAGCCAAAAAGATTCAGGTCCGGGAGGATTTCATTTTTAGATTTAATAACCTGATAATCAGCGGCCTTTATCTGCAGTGATGCCGCCTTGACATCCGGGCGGTTTGTCAGCGCCTTATCCAGTACGGTGACGATATCCGGCTTGATGGGGGTCGTATCCGGCAGATTCACCGGTTTTAATGGTGCCAGCCAGTTGCTGCTGTTCATCAGGAACTTCAGATTATCTTCGGCCACGCCGACGGCCCGTTCTCCGGCAATAAGATCCTGCTCCCGCAGCGCCACCTCGGATTCCGGCTGATAGATGTCAATCTTTGCCAGTTTTCCCGCATTGATTTTAGTCAGGGTATCATCCCGCAATTTCTTGGCCAGGGTCAAGGCCAGGTTAAGGACTTCCAGATTCTGGTGCGCGAAAACAAGATCCCAATAGGCGTTTTTCACCGCTGCGGCCAGGTCGGCGGCGGCGCTGTCTACCTGAAAAGAGCTGGCTTCAAGCTCGGTTCGGGCACTGTTCAGGTCCGCCAGCTGAACCTCGGAGCCCAGCCCTTTAAGGAGGGGCTGGCTGATGCCGACCTTGACCCCGGTATTGTACACCGGGTCATAGAGGTAGATCTTGGAATCGGTATCCAGGTTGCCGTTGTTCCAGCTCAGGTCCATTTCCGTACCGGTGGTAAAGCGTTTCTGAACGCCGGCGTTCCAGGTAGCGGTACGCTGATCTTCTGCAGCACCAACGGTCACCGGTTGCGAGCGAGAATCCGTCGCCCCGATATCGGCCGAGAGTAGCGGGTCAAAAACGCCTTCAGCCACGCGGGTGGTCCCTTCCGCAAAAGCAACATCCTGCTGTTTCAATTGAAGACCAAGGTTTTCCCTCAGGGCTGTTTCCACTGCCTCTGCCAGATCAAGTGCCATGACTTCGCTCGCGTTGCCTGGCTCACTGCCGAAACCGGGTCCCGGAACGCTAATCAGACCCAGGGTGAAAAAGAGTGCAAATGATCTGAAAAAGATTCGGTATCTCATTCCTTTTCCTTTTTTATAAGAG
This sequence comes from Desulfobulbaceae bacterium, assembly GCA_024643445.1. GTDB lineage: Bacteria > Desulfobacterota > Desulfobulbia > Desulfobulbales > Desulfocapsaceae > Ww85. The sequence continues at coordinate 9,702 of JAHEMX010000029.1, forward strand.
GTTCGCCGGCCAGCCAGGGATACGGCTTCCAGTAGAGAGCCCTAGCCGATTCGCCGATACGCAGGCGAAATTCAGCGGCTTGTTCGATCATGTAATAGAGGGTTGGCACGATCAGCAGGGTCAGAAACGTGGCTACCATCAGGCCGAAAATGACCACCACTGCCATTGATCGCCACCACTGGCTTGATTCGCTGACCCATGACATGGAGAGGGTATGAAAATCAAATGATATGCCGGTCACCATGGGGATGAGCCCAAGGATGGTGGTTACCGCGGTCAGCAGTACCGGCCGTAGCCTTGTGGCACCGGCGGAAATGACGGCATCGCGTAAACCGTAACCGCGTTCCCTGAGTTTATTGGTGTAGTCGATCAGCACAATGGCATTGTTGACGACGACGCCCGCCAGGGAAATGACCCCGACCCCGGTCATGATGATGCCGAAGGGCTGGGCAAACAGCGCCAGGCCGAGAAAGGCTCCGCCCAGGGACAGGATGACCGAGGTCATGATGATAAACGGCTGGCTGACCGAGTTGAACATTGAGACCAGGATAAGGAAAATCAACAGGAGCGCGATCAGGAAGGCCTTGGTGAGAAAATCCTCGGATTCCTGCTGGAATTCAAACTCTCCGGTGAACTTTACATTATATCCGGGTGGCAGGGCCACGTGTTGAAGAAATTTTTCGGCCTCTGCCCGTGCCACAGGACCCGGGATTTTTGTCTCATCGACATTGGCCTTTACGGTAACGACGCGCTGGTTATTGATGCGGTTGATATCGCCAATAGATCCGGCAAAGGTGATCCGGGCAATTGTCGAGAGCGGCACAATTTCGCCGGTTGGAGTCGGCAGCATCAGTTCATTCAGGATGTCAACCACCTGACGGTCGGCTTCTTTGAGCTGTACCGTAATATCGTAATCATCATCACCTTCCCTGAATGACGAAACCTCAAGACCGTTGTAGGCACTTTTCAGCGCAAAGCCGATCATGCTGGTCGTCAAACCGAACAGGGCAGCCTTCTGCCGATCGACAACAACCTGCACCGACGGAATTCCTTCGACAAAATCATCACGGACATCTTCAACGTACGGGATGGTTACTAGTATATCTTTGATCTTTTTGGAAATCTCTCCAAGCACGATGAAATTGTCACCCGAGACCTCGATATTGATCGGGGCGCCGGTCGGTGGCCCTTCCTCTTCCTTGGCAATGGTGATTTTTCCGCCGGGAATGTCCTGGATACGCTGGCGTATCTCTTCCACATCGATCTCGGAAGAGCGCCAGCGATCCTGGATTTCGATAAAACGGATGCCGACATGACTCGGGGTGTTTGAAGAGAATGCCGAGCCGCCGCTCGATTCCACCGTCCCTTTCATATAGATGCTTTCGATGTTTTTCAGATCACTGGGACCTGACAATACCAGGCCGTCCCCCATATCATGCTTTTTCGGGGCAAGCGCCAGCAAAGGCGTCATATCGGGATCTGTCGAACTGCCGTCCGTTTCGGTAGCAACGCCGCTGAGAGCGAATTCTACCCGCTGGATGATACGGTCGATATAGCCGATATCCGCCCCCTCCGGCACATCGACGTTGACATAGATTCCCTTCGGTTCAATTTCAGGAAAAAATTCCAGCGGTTTTTGCAAACCGACCACCAGAAGCCAGCCCTGGAACATCAGAACCAGTATGCAGAAGGCTATCAGGCTGACGCTCAGCGGCGTGCGCAGCGACCGTTCCAGGACCCGGCTGTAGCTCCTCAGCAGTATCCCCTTGATCTCTGCCGGTTTTTCTACCGCGGCCAGGAGTTCGTCCGGTGTCAGCTGCACTGCTGCCGGCCGGGGGTTCTTCACCTTCATGAACAAAGAGGCCATGGCCGGGTTAATGACCATGGCGACAAAAAGGCTTGACGTCAGGGTAATGATCAGGGTGAGCGGCAGATAACTCATGAATTCACCCATGATACCCGGCCAGAAGAGCATGGGGGAGAAGGCGGCCAGGGTGGTCAGGGTCGAGCCGATGACCGGATAGGCCACTTCTGCCGTCGCCTTCATGGCCGCTTCCTGACGAGAGGCTCCCTGTTCCATGTAGCGGTAACAGTTCTCGACAATGACAATGGCATTGTCAACGAGCATGCCGAGTGCAAGCGTCAGGCTGAAGAGGACGACCATGTTCAGGGTTATGCCCATCAGATAGAGCACGGTGAAGGAGAGCAGCATGGAAAACGGTATGGCCAGGCTGACCAGCAGGGCGTTTCTCATGCCCATGACCAGGAAAATGACGATAAGGACCAGGACCAGACCCGAGAGGATATTGTTTTCCAGGTCCGCCACCATGTTTTTGATGTCGCGGGATTTGTCCAGGACCTTGGTGATCTCGGTTCCAAGGGGCCAGGACGGCTGTTTGAGCGCAATCAGGCTGTCAACCGCGCTGCTGATGGCGATAATGTTTTCACCCGTACGTTTCTTGACCGCAATATTGACGGCGTCTCTGCCGTTCAAGCGGGAGCGGGAGGTCTCCTCCTTGAAGCCGTCAACGACCTGGGCCACATCCTTGAGATAGACCGGCTGGCCGTCATGAATGGTCAGGACGAGGCCGTAGATCTCTTCCGGGGTAGAGAACTCCCCCGGGACCCGCAGCTGGAAGCGCCCGTTGCCAAGCCGGATGGCACCGCCCGAGGTGTTCTGGTTTTCGGCATAGACGACGGATTGGAAGGTGCTGATACTCAGTCCGTAGTGGGCCAGTTTCTCCGGATCGACTTCAACCCTGATCTCCCGCTCCAGGCCGCCGGTCACATCAACCTCAAGCACGCCGGTGATCGCCTCGATGTCATCTTTAAGATCATCGGCGATCTTCTTCAGGCAGGGCAGGCCGCAGGTACCGGAAAGAGAAAAGACCACAATGGGCATTTCCGAAAAATTGACCTCGAATACCGAGGGGTCCTCTTCGAGATCGTTCGGCAGATCACCGAGCGCCTCATCCACCTTGTCCTTGACATCCTGCAGGGCCTGATCGATATCGGTGCCGGTGATGAACTCGATGTTGATCGAAGAGAGCCCTTCAGAACTGACCGACTGGATTTTTTTCAAACCGTCCAGCCCCTTGAGTTTCTTTTCGATCTCGATGGTCACCGCCGTTTCCATATCGTTCGGAGAAACGCCCCGGTAGCTGGTGGAAACAAAGACATTCGGAATGGTGATATCGGGGTCGCTTTCCCGCGGCAGCACCATATAGCAATAGACGCCAATGATGATGAGCAGCAGGGCGAGTACAACAACCGTTGTACTTTTTTTGACGGCGGTATCGGAAATGATCATAACGCGTATGCCCCCGGGTCGGTAATGGTTTTCACCACCTTGACCTTGCGCCCGTCCTCGACGTCACGGTGCCCTTCGACCACGACATTTTCCCCCGGTGCAAGTCCCTTGGTGATTTCAACCATCCACCCCTCCATGATGCCGGTTTTCACCAAACGCTTCTCGACCACGGAGTCTTTTTCGACAAAGACGTATTGTTCACCGTTACGTGAAATAATTGAGTAGAAAGGGATGGACAGGGAATTGTTCCTCTTTTGCTTGACGATGTCGGCCCGGACGAACATGCCCGGCAGAATGGCATGGTCGGGATTCTCGACGGCCAGTTCAAGCCGATACAATCTCGCGGCCGATTCCGGGGAGGAGGAGACAAAGGAGCGACGGCCGACCACCTTGAGGTCATCGAGCGCCTGGATTGAGACGGTAACCGTATCGAGGTTTCGCACCGCCGTGATATCAGACTCCGGTATGCCGATGACAGCCTTTACCTGGTCGATCTGCAGCATGACGCCGATCGGGTCGCCAACGCCCAGGAACATGCCGGTTTTTGCATCAAGACGCCTGATTACGCCATCCATCGGGGCTCTTATCGTACAGCGGTCCAGCAGGAGCCGGGCATTGTCGAGATCGGCCTTGGTTGTCTGCATCTGGGTCTCGCGGACGTCCAGTTCTGCGGTCGGTATTACCCCCTGGGAATAGACGCTTTTATCCCGTTCAAATTCGCTTTTTGCCAGCTTATAGGCGGCGCTGGCCCGTTCCAGCGCAATGCGGTAATCGTCGGACTCGATGAGCAGCAGGATGTCGCCTTTCTTTACGCGCGCTCCTTCCTTGACAGGCACATCTTCAACCGTGCCGGCAATTTTTGCGGTCAGATCCAGTTTCGTCCAGGCCTCGATCGAGCCGGGCAGATTGAGACGATTGCTGATGGTGGTAGGGACGGTTTTCATGACCACGGTATTGACCGGCGGCCGCTCCTGCTTGATGGCAGCTTCCTGTTCGGCCTGGAGTGCCGATCGTTTGTCACTGATGGTTACAGACAGCATGATGATCAGGCCGACCATCGCCAGAAGGATCAAACGGGGCAGGTTCAGCCAGAAAAAGAAGACGATTTTCCCTCTGGCTGTCTTCGGTTTTTCATACTGATTTTTCATAATAGTGTTCCCGTTTGGTTTTCTCGGGCTTGAGGCCGTTGATCGTCTGCTGAATCAGCGTTTCCATGGATAGTGCGATATCTTCGCTTGCTATCATACCGTTATACCAGCATGATACTATCAACAGGTAGAGGGCGTAAAAGTGGCCGGAGATATGGAGGAGTTCTAGATCGCTGTCCAGTTCACCGCGATTCTGGGCTTTTTCATAGATCGGGTAGAGCATCTCGAAATACCTGTTCTGTATTTCCTGATCCTCGGCGGAATAATGGTCCGGCGGGAAAACCTTTTCCTGCAGAAAAAGCCTCCCGAACTCCTTGTTTGCCGTTACGTGCCTGAATTCAGCCATGAATATGACAAGGAGCTGGTCCTTGAGCGAGGTGTCGAGGTTGGTGGTGTTGGCCAGTTCAGTCCTGGTGTATTCGAGCTGATCCTCGCAGAAAGCCCTGACAATATCCCTTTTTGTCTCAAAATAACTGTAGACCGTTCCCTTGCCGATTCCTGCCTCCCTGGCGAGTTCTTCAATACTGGTCTGTTCGTACCCCTTGACTGAAAAGAGGCGGATCGCCGCCTCCAGAATACCCTTTCTCTTATCGATCTTGTTCTGCTCTCTTGTTGATCTCATGGCACCTTTTCCGGGAAGCGAAGCGCGGATTGTATCGACAGGGATGCGGTGAAGAAGAGAAGCCGCTTGTCAAACAACGCGCGCCTTTTCGGACGAACGA
>JAHEMX010000423.1 GCA_024643445.1 Desulfobulbaceae bacterium
ATTTATTATAGCCAACCGGATGGAAATGTCTAAACATTCTTGCGGGTAGCCTGCATATTCGTCCTGGCCCCCGATCCCTGTGTTATGCAAAACGATTTTATCTTCGTGATATCAACAATATGGATCACGACGAGACTTCCTTCAGGGAGACGGGCGGCAAAGGTTCCCGCCGGCCGTGATCTTGAGCTTGTGCGAGCCCCTTGAGGACCAGGCAGATCCTCTTGCCGCCGGCTTTCTCAGGGTTTATCCGGCCAGGAAACAGCGGATAGTTCCTGTTTTTCGATCCGGTTTTCACCTATTTTCAGCAGCAGGTCGCGGTGCAGCCGGCTGACGCTGACCCCGGCCACCGGGTCCCTGAAGTCCGGGGCAATCGCCGCCAGGGGGGCAAGGACAAAGAGCCGCTCCATGCGGTGGGGATGGGGCAGGGTCAGGTGCGGCCCGTCCATGACGACAGTATCGAAATAGATCAGGTCGAGATCGATGCTGCGATCCTGGTAACCCGTCCTCCCCTTCTCCCTGGTGCGCCCCAACTCCTGCTCGGTGGCCCTGAGCAGATCGAGAAGCTCGTGCGGCGTGCAGGATGTCTGCAACCGTCCGACGGCATTGGTGAACCAGTGATTGCTGGTCATATCCACCGGGGAGGAGATATAGGGAGGGGAAAGTTCACCGAGCGTTACCGCCGCATCTTCTCCGAGAAGGTGCCAGGCCGCAAGCAGAATCCGCGCGCTGTCGCCGAGGTTGGAGCCGAGGCCGATAATGACATTATCCGTTGTCACTGGTGAAAATCCTTTTACCGCTGAGCCCGGATATCCGGACGTGAGAAGAACGAATTTTCCGATCGGCTTGCCCTGCCGCATAGGTTCAATTATAATGCAGCCGTTAGAAGCGGGGCAAACAGTCCGGTCGACATCAGGCTAATAACATAGATACCCTTTTCCTGGCTACTGCATAATACCATGCCATCCAACCAACGTGATAGTGCTCCCCTGATCGGCATCATCATGCTCGATACCTCGTTTCCCCGGATTCCCGGTGATATCGGCAATCCGCAGACCTTTTCCTTTCCGGTACGCTACCGGACGGTCAAGGGCGCCAGCTCGAAACGGGTGGTCATAGACGGGGATCCGCTCCTGCTGCAGCCGTTTATCGAAGCCGCCCGCAGCCTTGAATCCGATGGCGTAAAGGCGATCACCACCAGTTGCGGCTTCCTCGCCCTGTTTCAGCAGGAGCTGGCGGATGCGGTTGCGATTCCGGTTTTTACCTCGAGCCTGCTCCAGGTGCATTTCCTGAGGAGCATCCTTAAAAAGGATCAGAAGATAGGCGTCATTACCGCCCTCGGTCAATCACTGACCGACAGGCATCTTGCCGGAGTGGGGATACAATCATATCCGCTGGCGATATTCGGTATGGATAAGGCGGCAGAGTTTCGGGCGGTATTTGTTGAAGGGAAAAAAGATATCGACATCGACAAATGCCGGCAGGAGATACTTGCCGTGGCCCAGGAAATGGCTCTTTCGGATCCTGACATCGGCGCCATCATCCTGGAGTGCACGAATATGCCGCCCTTCGCCAGGGCCATCCAGGAGCGTGTCGGTCTGCCCGTCTTTGACATCGTGACCATGACCAACTATGTGTACTCGGCAATAACCCGGCAGGAGTTCAAATACTAGCGGCGGCGCTACCGCTGTCCGTTCGGGTGATCCCGCCGTTTTCGTTGCCTATCGCATCAGGTCCTGTTTCCGGGCTTTGAGAGCCTCGCCGGGAAACTTGGCATTGACTTTTCAGCAAACAATCAGAAATAGTGTAGGAACGAGAAGACCGATTATGTGCCGGATACACCGCTATCCTGAAATTCTACCAATACGGAGACGTTTATGAGCGAAAAGGTTGCTCTTGTCACAGCGGCAGGAAGCGGCATTGGCGCCGGAATAGCCCGGTTACTGCACGATAAGGGTTACAAGCTTGCGATTCTCTCTTCATCCGGAAAAGGTGAAGCACTTGCACGGGAACTGGGCGGCATCGGCATAACCGGTTCAAACCTCGATACCGGGGATCTCGAGCGTTTTGTCGCCACCGCGCTCAGCACCTTCGGTCGTATTGATGGTGTGGTCAACAGTGCCGGTCACGGACCGAAGGGCAGACTGCTGGAATTGTCCGACGATGACTGGCTGCTGGGCATGCAGGTGTATTTCATGAATGTCGTTCGCATGTGCCGGCTGGTCACCCCCGTTTTTGAAGCCAGTGGCGGTGGGGCCATCGTCAATATCTCCTCCTTTTCAGCGTTCGAACCGGACCTGAGCTTTCCGACTTCCAGTGCCTTCAGATCCAGCCTTGCCGCCTTTACCAAGCTTTATGCCGATGAATATGCAGCAAAAAAGATCAGGATGAACAATATTTTACCCGGTTTTATCGACAGCCTGCCGGAGAAGGAACATTTTCGAAATCGTATCCCGATGGGACGTTACGGCAGCGTTGCGGAGATTGCCGAAACCGCGGCCTTTCTTCTCTCGGACGGAGCCAGCTATATCACCGGACAGAATATACGGGTTGACGGCGGGATCACCCGTTCAGTATAACCGCCGTATGGAGAGTCGACCGTATTGAGATTGCTCCTCAATTTTCACAGCTAACCGGGGTATCATGCCACCTGCTAAAAAAGCAAAGAAGGATGTCGAAAGAACTGATCTTGCACACAAGGCCTATATGGGGATACGGCAGATGCTCATGTACAACGAGATCATGCCGGGCCAGAAGATACGGTACCAGGATTTTGCGGATCAATTAGGCGTGAGCATTACACCGGTTATCCATGCCCTGAAGTTCCTTGAATTCAAGAATATTGTTCGCTATGAACATAACAAGGGTTACTACGTCAACGAAGCCAACCCCGAGGAGATACGGGAGATTTACGAAACACGCGAGGTGCTGGAGGTTGCCATCCTGCCAAAAACCCTCAGCAACCTGGATGAAGCCGGAATTCAGCGTCTGCGTGCCGCTCTTGACGATTTTGAGGAGGCGGTCAGGAAGGCGGACTATTACGGCCGCCTGATATCGGACATGAAGTTTCATTTCACGCTCGCCTCGCTTTCGAAATGCCGCATCCAGCTCAAGATACTGGAGGAACTGTTTGATCTGCTCTTTCTCCGGTACAGCCATGACCTGGTGGTGACCAGTATCAGCGACGCATCGCTGCATGAACACCACCAGATACTCGACAGTTTGGTCTCCAGGAACCTGCCTGAATTACAGAAGAATTTGTCCGATCATCTGGTACATGTAAAAAATCATATTGTCAAAAACCTTGATCGCCTGAATGTTGAAAAGAAAGAATCGGTTTTCGATTTCCACTCTTTTAAATCGGGAAACAATATAAATCTCAGTTGACATGCGGTTCCTGCTCATGCGAACAGAAGCTTCATCAATCGGTATAAAGGAGAAAAGGTCATGATCAAAATTTTGATCTACGGTTGTAACGGAACAATGGGTCGCGTGCTTGCAGGCCTGGCTCAATCCAGCAGCCACGTTAAAATTGTTGCCGGTGTCGACCCTACGGCGGTAAGCACCGCATTCACCTTCCCGGTCTTTGCAAATCTCGATGATTGCGACCAACCCTTTGACGTGATCATCGATTTTTCCCGCCCGGAATCGCTGTCGGGGCTTCTGGATGGAGCTTTGCAGAAAAAATGCCCGCTGGTTATTGCCACTACCGGCCATACGGTTGAAGACAAGAAACGCATCAGAAAACTGGCCGAGGAAATACCGATTTTTCAGGCTGCCAATATGTCGCTGGGCATCAACCTCATGTCCGATCTTATTCAAAAGGCGGCGGCTGTGTTGGGAGAGCAGTTTGATATCGAAATTATAGAAAAACACCACAACCTGAAAAAAGACGCCCCGTCGGGTAC
>JAHEMX010000030.1 GCA_024643445.1 Desulfobulbaceae bacterium
CATTTCGTTGGTCATGGTGACAACTACTTTCCCTCCGTTCGGCATGGCCTGAATGCTATTCATCAGCAGGTTGGTCAGTACCTGCTGAATCTGGGGTCCGTCAACATTGAGTACCACTTCGACATCATCCGCTTTATTCAGGGAGAAGGCCACCTGCTGTCTGCTGGCCATCGGGTAGAGCAGCTGAAATATCTGTTTTATCTGAAAAGCGATATTTTCCTGCGCAATATGTTGTTTCGGGCGTCGTGTGAAATCGAGCAACTGCCGGATGATGACGGTCATTCGTTCTGCCTGGTTTCTGATAATGGTGGCACACGATACGATTTCCTCGGGGGTCAGACGTTCATTGATGATCATTTTTGCCCTGCCGTCAACGACATTGAGTGGCGTGCCCAGTTCGTGGGCAATATCCGCCGAGAGCAGACCAAAGGTAGAGAGCCGCTCAGTGTGTCTGAGCTGATCCAGGGTCTTCAGGCGGGCATCATATTCGAATTTAATCTTTTCATTGGCGATGATCAGGCGCGAGCACATGTCATTCATCGTGCGCGCCATGTCGGTCAGTTCATCGTTGCCGGTCACTGAGTGGTCAGGGCTCAGGTCCCCTTCACCAATCCGTTTCGCCTGTTCCATAAGTTTGTTCAATGGCGCCCGTATTTTTCGGTCTATGAAAAAATAAAGGATCAGGCCGGAGATCAAGGCGAGAAAGATGGTCACGGTAAAGGACCGGAGCAACGTGCTTTTGGTGTAGCTACTCAACGGAACAAGGGCCTGGCTCAGTTCCAGGGCTCCCTGTCTGGGTTCGCCGATATCGACCGGAACATAGGTGTAGCGTCGAAGATCACCGTTCCTGCCCTGCAGCTTGAGCGACACCGCTTCGCCGCGGGCAAGGTCGTCGAATTGTTCCTTTTCCGCACGGGTGAGAGGGATCTCATCAAACAAGGTATCCGTCCACACCCAGCGGATCTGCATGGTTTCCGACCTGCCTGCATCGTTGATCAACTGGAGCGCCCTCTCTTCACCACTTTCCTGCCAGACATGGCTGATCATGCCGGAAATACTCCTGCCGTCCTGAACAGCATTGTTGATCATAGCCACTTCGAATTGCCTTATTTCTGCTCGAATACTGAGGTACTCATCGATTCCTATCAGAGCGATCATGCCGAGCAACAAGTAGCCGAACAGGTGGTAGAAAAGTTTCATGACTTCCTGAATGTTATGAGCATGACAGGCCTGAATGCGAGTGGTCCGCCAAAAGGGTGGTTCGATGTCTGCGAACTGACCATGTCTTCCTTTAAGATGGCACCCGTTTATTTAACATCAGATCGAGTTGATCACAATACGAAGGTGGCTCATTCAAATAACGAAAGAAGAAAGTATGCACGGAAAAGCGGGCTTGCATGAATTCCCGTCCATTGCTTTGCGTACCCCGACCTTCCTTACTGCAAAGAAAAGACGAATACTCAAACTGCCGGGAGATGAATGGGTGAGGCACAGGGGGTAAAAAATCTGCTGAACGTGGCTTCTTTTCAAGAAAGACTTACAGGTTTTAGAGATATGAGGAGCGTCGGCTTTTTGGAAAGACGTCTCATCACCTGTTTGGCCTGTACGAAAAATTCTATTATTCAGCCTGTAAAGGGAGATACCTATGACAGCATCACTTTTTGATCACCTGAGGGTCGGCGATCTGAAACTTAAGAACAGAATAGCCATGGCACCGATGACACGGGGCCGGGCCGGCGCTAGCCGAATACCCAACGACCTGATGGCAGAACACTATTTCCAGCGCTCCTCGGCCGGTCTTCTTATCACGGAAGCAACGGTGGTTTCGGCCCAGGGCAATGGCTGGATTGGATCGCCCGGGATATACACCGAGGCGATGGTTGCCGGATGGCGCAAGATCACCGGCCGTGTTAAGCCGACCGGTACGCAGATGTTTTTGCAGATGTGGCATTGCGGAAGGGCATCTCACAGCGACTTTCATAACGGAGAACTGCCGGTCTCCGCCTCGGCGATTAAATTAAGAGGTGATAAGATCCATACACCGCTCGGTAAAAAAGATTACGAGATTCCCCGGCCAATGACGGTCGACGAGATAAAGGCTACGGTAAACGATTATCGTCAAGCCGCCCTGAACGCCAAAAACGCCGGTTTTTCCGGAGTTGAAGTGCACAGCGCCAACGGCTATCTGCTCAATCAGTTTCTCGATTCCAGCACCAATGTGCGTGATGATGCCTATGGCGGCAGCCTGGAAAACAAGTATCGTTTCCTGCGTGAGGTGCTTGGGGCGGTGCTTGAAATCTGGCCCGCACAGCGGGTTGGCGTTCGTCTGTCTCCCAACGGTGTCTTTAACGACATGGGAAGTGAAGATTTTCGTGAGACCTATCTCTTTACCATCAAGCAGCTCAGCAAACTGGATCTCGGCTACGTTCACATCATGGATGGTCTGGCATTCGGGTTCCATGGAAAAGGTGAGCCGATGACAATGGCGGAATTCAGGGAGCACTACAAGGGGGTTATCGTTGGTAATTGCGGTTATACCAAAGAGGACGCCCAGGCCCGTCTTGCTGCCGGCAGTATCGATATTGCCGCCTTCGGACGGCCTTTTATCAGCAATCCCGATCTGGTCGAGCGGCTGCAGAATAACTGGCCGCTTGCCCCGTCCGATGACATGTCCCTGTGGTACACGCCGGGGGCCGAGGGCTATACGGACTACCCGTCATATTCCGCCTGAACCGGAGGAGCGGATGTTCCGTTCAGGAGCATCCGCTTTTACTCCCACTTCGGATTGGTCACCTCGTCGACAAGGTAGAGCAGTGAGCGGTAGGGGATACCGGCGTGCAGGGACAATCCTACCTCGCAGGTCTTGCTCGTCGAGTAGCCCGCCTCGCAGGAGCAGACGTGCTGCTCGAGATCAGCAAGAGCTGACTCGTTTAATTCCGGGAAATTGAACCCCCGGTCCCCGGCAAATCCGCAGCAGTAGACGTCCTGGGGCCATACTACCCTGGTGGCGCAGGCCTGGGCGAGCTCGAGAAGTTTGTTCTCCAGTCCCATTTTTCTGGTGCTGCAGGTCGGATGAATGGCGATCGTGGCTGTTTTCTGGGTGAAGGTCAATTTATCCATCAGAAAACTCAGCACAAATTCAATCGGTTCATAGAGTGTCAGTCGTTTGTCCAGGGTTGTTTTCATGCGCTGCAGACAGGGGCTCGTGTCACAGAGAATCGGGATAGCCCCGTCCTTCGAGGCCTCCAGGAGGCGGTCCGAGAGCTGGGCTGACTTGCGATCTGCTTCAGCCATAAACCCTTTACTTTCAAAGGCCTGACCGCAGCAGAGGGTATCGATCTGTTCCGGGTAGATGATTTCGTATCCTGCCTTGTTAAGCAGTGAGACGGTTTTCTCCGGCAGGCTCTCCCGTTCAGTGTCCTCGCGTGCCGGGCCGCTCATGGCACGGCTGGCACAACTGGGAAAGTAGACGACCTTGAGCGGATTGGACTGTACGATCAGTTTCGGCTGGATCTTTTTGACACCCGACGGCATTTCCCTGTTCCACAGCGGCAGGTTGTTCAGTGTCAGCTTCCTGGCAATCGTCGAGGCCTGTTCCATGAAGGCGGTGCCGGTGTATTTATGTACGACATCAACCGCATTGAGGGTGTGGCTGATGGTGCGGGCAACACCGCCAAAGCCTGAACCCACTGCCCCGGCAATTCTGTTGGCCAGATTACCATGGGCTTCTTCGCGCAGGGCTTTGATCATTTTACCGGTATCGATGCCAACCGGGCAGCGTGTAGCGCAAAGACCGTCAGCGGCGCAGGTGTCCATTCCCGGATACTGGTAGAGCCGGGCAAACCGCCTCAGTTCGCCGGTATTGCCGCCGGACTCGAGCCGACGGCTGATTTCCCGCCTGCCGGCGATGCGCTGGCGAGGCGTAAAGCTGAGATTTCGCGAAGGACAGACCGGTTCGCAGAAACCGCATTCGATACACTTGTCGGCAATCTCATGGGTAGCCGGCAGGGGCTTGAGGTTGTGGATGTGCGCTTCGGCATCCTCGTTGATGATGACCCCGGGATTCAGGAGGTTGTCGGGGTCGAAGAGTTTCTTGATTCCTTTCATCAGTTCAAAGGCAGCCGTTCCCCACTCCTTTTCCACGAAAGGCGCCATATTTCTGCCGGTGCCGTGCTCTGCCTTTAACGAGCCGTCATAGGTGGAAACCACCATATCAACGACCTCCGCCATGAAATCACGATAACGGACCACCTCCGTCTGGATGGAGAAGTCCTGGGTGAAGACGAAATGGAGGTTGCCTTCAAAGGCGTGGCCGAAGATGATCGCCTCGTTATAGTGGTAGATGGTGAAGAGCGACTGGAGTTCAAGCGCCGCACTGGCCAGACGTTCTGTCGGAAAGGCAACATCTTCAATGATCACGGTGGTGCCTGTTTCGCGAACCGCACCCACTGCCGGGAAGAGGCCTTTGCGGATCTTCCACAGGGCCTGGTATTCTTCCGGAACGGCGGTGAATGATATCGGCATGACCGTGTCGAAATCTGACAGGCATCGGGTTACCTGTTCTACCTGGCCGGCCAGTTTGTCCGGATCGTTGGTACGGGTCTCGACCAGAAGCGCGGTAACGGTTTTATCAAGTCCCTTGAGATACCCAGGCATGCCGGCACTGTTTTCCACCGAGGCAAGACTGGCCCGATCCATCAACTCCGCCGCGGCTACCGGTTGTTTGCGCAGGAGCGGGATGGCCTTGCAGGCATCCTCCATATTCTTGAAAAGGATGAGGGCGGTGGCCTTGTGCCGGTGTTCAACGACCGTTTTAAAACTGGTGTCGGAGATAAAGGCCAGGGTCCCTTCTGAACCGACCATCAGGTGGGACATGATATCGATCGGGTCTTCATATTCAATAAGGGCGTTGAGGCTGTAGCCGGTGGTATTCTTGATCTTGAACTTGTGCTTTATCCTCTGCGCGAGGGTGCTGTCGCCCAGGACCCGCCGGCGAAGGTCGGCCAGCCCCTGAAGCAGCGGCGCGTGGCTTTTTCTGAAATCGGCTACACTTCTGTCGTCAGAGGTGTCAACCACCGTGCCATCGGCAAGGATGAGACGAACGCTTTCGAGGGTCTGGTAGCTGTTCTGCTCGACTCCGCAGCACATGCCGCTGGCATTATTGGCCAGAATACCGCCAATTTTGGCAGAATCTATGGAGGCCGGATCCGGCCCGATTTTCCGATCAAACGGAGCCAGCTGCCGATTGGCAAAACTGCCGATGATGCCGGGCTGCAGGCTGATGAGCTGAGCGTCATCCGAGATACGGCAGCGATCCCATCCCCGGCCGAGACGAACGAGAATACTGTCCGTGATGGATTGTCCGGAAAGAGATGTTCCGGCTGCCCGGAAGGTTACCGGAAGTTTGCGCTTGCGGGCTTCCCGCAAAACGACACACACGTCTCTCTCGCTTTCCACATCGACGATAATCTGCGGAACGAGGCTGTAAAAGCTGGCATCGGCGCCAATGGCGACTTTTCGCAGAGGGTCGGTGATAATGTTTTCTTTGGCCAGTGATTTCCTGATGGCACGATGGAATTCACGGTATTCTCGAGTAAGCATGGATCCTCCACAGGCTCTATCTGGTAAGGAGTATTATTGTTTTCGAAGGAAACTATTTCTGTAACATAGTTGCAGAACTATGTCGATACTGTTGTCGCTCCCGTATTTCACGGGGATCTAACCGGGTAGATACGAGTGTGAGACGATTGCACGGCTGACGCCCTGCAGGGGAATGATTGTCTGAAATGCAGTTCTGGAGAGGTCAGATCCGCAGGCGAGTAATGCGGTATCTCCCGTCTTTCAGTTGAGGCATCAGACGATCTGGGCTATGATGGTTGCGATAAGAGAATGCTCCGGGGCATCATATGCAACCGGCGGAAAACGACAGGAAGTATTCGATGAACAGTATCTCAATGTTTCATAAAGAATCAGCAGAAAAGGTTGAACCGGAAGCCGCGGTGGCCATTATCCGCTCGCTCGAGCCGACCGAAGCCATCCTGCTGGTGCGCAGGGCCAGCAATACGCGGGATCCCTGGTCCGGCCATTTTGCCTTTCCGGGCGGCAGGTGGGAAAAGCGGGATAAGAGCATTTACGAAACCTGCATTCGAGAGGTTTGTGAAGAGACGGGAATAACACTGTCTGCGGAATCGCTGGAATATGTTCTGGTCCCTTCCTACGCAGGAAGAAATGTCAAGGCACCGGTGCTCGTCCAGCCATATCTGTTTGCCTTTTCCACCCGGCCGGAAGTTATTGTTGAACCTGCCGAAATCGACAGCTACCTGTGGATTGACACAGACCTGTTCAGAGATACCAACAGACACATTGTGACTGAACCATTGCCCGGCAGAGTTCGACCGGCCTTCCCGCTCGGAGATTATTACGTCTGGGGGTTCACCTATCACCTGCTCTGTTCGGTTCTGCAGGTGGAGTCTGTTCTATAATAAGGTGGGCGCTTATCTCTGTTTCAGGTCTTCAGACTTTTGCTCAAGCATCTCTGAACGGCTTGCGCCAAGGTTTTTGGCGTGATTGGCTTGTGCATGAAGTTGATCTCTTTTGCATCAATGCCATGCTCGACAATGGTGTTTTCCGCATATCCCGACATGAACAGGATTTTCAGCCGGGGATATTGCTTGCTCAGCACCGCGGCAGCTTCCGGACCGCTCATCTCCGGCATGACCACGTCCGTCAGTAGCAAGTCTATGGTGCCATGGAAGCGGCTGGCGGATTCAATGGCTTCCCTGCCATTACTTGCTTCAAGGATGGTGTATCCCAGATCGGCAAGGATCCCGACACACATGGTTCTCAGGGCATGATCATCCTCCGCGAGCAGAATCGTTCCTGATCCTTGTACCAGAGATCCCGCCGCCTTCGGGGCATCCAGATTGCCGTTCCGGAAAGCATCGGCAGATCGGGGAAAAAACAGTTTGAAGCTTGTCCCTTTTCCGGGTGCACTCTCGACGGTTATGGTGCCGTTGTTTTGCTTCACTATGCCATATACGGTCGAAAGGCCGAAACCGGTACCGATATCTTTTGGTTTCGTGGTAAAAAATGGCTCGAAAATCCGCGACTGCACCTTCGGGGGCATGCCGATACCGTCGTCGGTAAAACAGAGCAAGACATAATCGCCACTGGTGAGGGCATAGTGGGCTGCATCGTTTCCGCCAAATGAGCAGTTTTTGATTTCAAGGGTCAGCCTGCCGCCTTCAGGCATGGCATCTCGCGAATTGACCGCCAGGTTGAGGATGATCTGTTCAAACTGGGAGCGGTCCATACGGATTGGCCAGGGCTGGGTTTCCAGCACCGTCTCTATGCTGACACTCGCATCAAACAACCGTTCCAGCATAGGTAAAAGGGTCTTGACCTCATCAGCCAGGTTCAGTGACTGCGGCCTGACAACCTGTTTTCTGCTGAAGCCGAGGAGCTGCTGGGTGAGGCGGGTGGCGCGTGTTCCTGCCTGGCTGATCTGCTCGATTTTTGGACGCAATGGATTGTCTTCAGCCATCTGATGCAGACAGATATCGGAATAGCCATTGATGACACTCAATATGTTATTGAAATCATGGGCAATGCCTCCAGAGAGGCGGCCAATGGCTTCCATCTTCTGTACCTGCTGCAGCTGGTTCTCAAGGTTCTTCGTCCTGGTCGAGTCATGCACCTTGGCAACAACCGTGGTTACCGTCCCGGTGTCGTCAAATACCGGATAGAAGGTGGAATCGACATACCGTTCCCCCCACTCGGGAAAGGTACGCCACGAACTGGAACGCACGACCTCTCCTTGGAAGGCCCGGTCAATTTCCGGCTTCATGAAGGTGTCGAAAAGATGTTTGCCGACAATTTCGCTTACCGGTTTTCCGATAATGAATTCCCGAGGCTGAGAATAAGCGGCGCACCATGCTTCGTTGACGGCCAGATGACGATAGTCCCTGTCGAGCGTTGCCATCAGGTCGTCGACCGTGGCGGTGATGATCTCGTACTGGTGCAATCGCTCTTCTTTCTGAATGAGATCGGTGATATCATCAGAGGAGCCAAGAATTCCAATAATCTCTCCTCCCCTGTTCAGCAGCGGCACCTTGTTTGTCCTGAGCCAGTGGCGGTTTCCATCAGCCTGCACCTGGGGTTCGATGATATTGTATTCGGCCTGGTTGTTCTGCATGACCCGTTCATCGCAGAGACGGAAGAAATCGGCTTCCTCTTTTGTCCAGGGCAGGTCATAGTCAGTAAGCCCGCATATCTCGCCGGGATCCCCAAGGCCGGCTGCCCCGGCAAATCTTTTATTGCACCCGTGATACTCAAGCGCTCTGTCTTTCCAGAAAACGCAGTGGGGGAGAGCGTTGAGGATCAGTTTTAAAATCTCACTGTCCGCCTGTCCCGATTGAAACAAGTCTGCTTCGTTGGTGAAAAATGAAAGTTCCGGATGTGGTTTTTTCCTTTCCATAGGTGACGATACTATGTTTTTCGCCGCAGCGAGATGGTTGCCAGCTCTCAGCAATGCTGCAACATAAGGATCTTCTTAAAATGGTAATGGACTTAGTGATAATTGTCATCAACAATGTGGCCCTTGTCTCTGTCAGGCTGCGCCCGGCTGCCAGGCAGGCCAAGGGATTCGTTACCTGGCGGGATGACGGTTGCGGCAGACAGCGACAGATGACCAGTCCGGCGGCACGCGGGGGACCATAAACATTTAATTGTTCGTAAGCCATGAAAACAGTTTGCTCTTTTCCAGAAATGATTATCATTTCGAACACAACAAAGGGAGAGAAGAGCGCTATGCGACACTATGATTTGACGGTTATCGGCGGAGGCATCGTCGGCGTTGCCACTGCTTTGAAGATGAAACAGCTTTTGCCGGCGGCAAAGATCCTTCTGATGGAGAAGGAACCGGGCCTGGCCCGGCATCAGACGGGTCATAATTCCGGTGTTATTCATGCGGGTGTTTATTATAAGCCGGGGAGCATGAAGGCGGATTTCTGCAGACGCGGCCTGGCTGCAACCTATGCTTTTTGTCGGGAATTCCGGGTGCCGGTGGAACAGTGCGGAAAGCTGCTGGTTGCAACCGATGAGTCTGAACTTGAACGGATGCATGATTTAGAAGGGAGATGTGCTGAGAACGGCATAAAGACCAGCCGCCTGTCAGGCGATCAGCTCTTGCAGCGTGAGCCTCATATCAGGGGGATTGGCGCTCTTTTTGTCGAGGAAACAGGTATTACTGATTACCGGCTGGTGACCAAAAAATTGGCCTCCTGTTTTCGGGATGCAGGCGGTGAAGTCAAGCTTGGGGCCGAGGTGCAATCCCTTGAAGAAACCGTCGATGGCGTCAGGGTTCATATTTCCGAGGAAACCATTGATACCGGCTATCTGCTGGTCTGTGGCGGATTGATGGCTGACCGGCTGGCGAAAATGATGGACATCCCGGTGGATTTCCGTATCATCCCGTTTCGAGGAGAATATTTCCGGCTTCCGGATACATACAATGACCGGGTTTCACACCTGATCTATCCGATCCCTGATCCCGATTTGCCCTTTCTTGGCGTACATTTAACGCGAATGATTGACGGCAGTGTCACGGTCGGTCCGAATGCGGTTCTCGGGCTGAAGCGTGAAGGATACGGCGGGTTTAATGTCTCTGTCAAAGATGCCGCCGCGATAATCGGTTTCCCCGGATTCTGGCGGATGTTCTCGGCTCATTTTACTGCGGGAATTGCTGAATTTCGCGATTCTCTCTATAAACCGGGCTACCTGAAGCGGGTGAGAAAATACTGTCCGGAGGTGGAGCTTACGGATCTTGGAGCGTACCCGGCTGGTATACGGGCGCAGGCGGTACTCAGGGACGGCTCGCTGGTGCATGATTTTCTCTTTGCCCGAACGAAGCGCTCACTGCATGTCTGTAACGCCCCGTCGCCGGCAGCAACCTCGGCATTACCGATTGCCGAGTACCTGAGCCGGGAAGCCCGGGAGGGGTTTAATCTGTAATATCCTGCGATAAAGTTTTTTTCGTTTGCAAGGCAGTAAACAGCGCTACGCCATCTGCTGAGCATGAAAGAGCCGTTTCTTGCAGGACAACGATGTGAAAAGATGGATATCTGGTTAATTTCCCTGATTCTGGCGGTAACCGTCTATTTTCTTATTACCGAGAAGATATCGATCGATCTTACCGCTATCGGCATCCTGGTTTTGCTTGTCCTCTCCGGTCTGCTGAGTCCGAGAGAGGCCGTATCAGGCTTTGCCAATCCTGCCGTGATTACGGTGGCGGCGATGTTTGTTGTCAGCCGGGGGTTGATGAGAACCGGCGGGGTGGCGTTTATCAGCCGCCAGGTTATCAAGGTAGCCAAGAAAAACCTGATTGCAGCTCTTGCCCTGATTCTCGTCTCGGTGGCGGTTGCCTCGGCTTTTATAAATAATACGCCGGTTGTCATTCTCTTCATACCGGTGGTCATGGCCATGTGTTGCGAGCTTGGCCTGAGTCCTTCAAAATTTTTGATACCCGTTTCCTATGCCTCCATCCTTGCCGGTACCTGCACACTGATTGGAACGTCGACCAACATCATCATCAGCGACCTGAGTGCACAATACGGCTATGGCACCATTTCCATGTTTGAGCTGACCATTATCGGGGTGCCCATTGCCGTTGTCGGCCTTCTTTTCATTCTGCTGGCGGCACCACGAGTACTGCCGGAGCAGGCAAACCCGATCTGTCAGCTCAGGGACGGTGAGCACCGGAAATACCTTGCCGAGTTGCGTATAGTCGGGAGCAGCCCGCTGATCGGAACATTTCCAAAAGAAGCGTTTCAGAATAAGTTTCCCGATCTGGAAATAATAGAATTGGTCAGTCATGATCATGTCTATCAGCCTCTCAGGGATACGAGAACCATCGAGCAGAATGACATTCTGCTCGTGAAAGGCTCTCTCAACGACCTGGTGGCGATTCTGCACGAGGACGGCATTGAACTGCCTTTTTCCGAAAATGGTCTGACGCTTGGGGTACAGAAGGATGCGCCTATTGTTGTGGAATTATTGATTGCTCCCGGTTCGCAACTGCTGGGCAGGCGGCTGCAGGATACCGAGCTGGCCCGGGACCCCGACATCAATATCATCGCCGTTAAGCGTCAGGACCTGCATATGAGTGAGCGTCAAATACACGACGTACGGCTGAAAACCGGCGACACGCTGCTTATCTGGTGCTCCGATTCCAAGCTTGAGACCCTTCGTTCGGAACGGGACTACCTGCTGATCGAGGACGTCTATGAGGAACTTATTCACAAGCGCAAGGCCTTGTGGGCTGTCGTTAATTTTGTCTGCATGATTGGCACCGCAACCCTCGGTCTGGCAGATATCATGACCTGTGCGCTCATTGCCGCGTTTCTGATGATCATTACCGGGTGCCTGCAGATGCGTGATGCCTACCGGGCCCTGCAGGGGGATGTCCTGCTTCTCATTGCCGGCACCATCGCCCTGGGACTGGCCATGGAAAAGACAGGAGCAAGCCGGCTCTATGCCGATGTTTTCCTTGGTCTGTTCAGCGGGATGTCGCCGATGCTCGTACTGGGGGGTATCATTGCTCTGACAAGTATCAGTACGCAGATTCTCAGTAACAATGCCACCGCTGTTCTCCTGCTCCCGATAGCCATATCAACGGCGGTTGGCATTGGCGTTGATCCTAAACCGTTTATTATCGGGGTCTGTTTCGGGGCGAGCGCCTGTTTTGCCTCACCGCTCGGGTACCAGACGAATCTGATGGTTTTTGTTCCCGGGGGCTACCGCTTCATGGATTATTTCAGGCTCGGCATCCCGCTGAATATTTTCGTGGTTGTTGCCGGTATGCTGCTTATTCCAATTGTCTGGCCGTTTTAGTACCTTAGAAATTCATTTCCTGCTTATTAAGAATGAATTTCGTGAAGGTACTTATACCCCCGGGGTGTTAGTACCTTAGAAATTCATTTCCTGCTTATTAAGAATGAATTTCGTGAAGGTACTTATACCCCAGGGTGTGAGCAGTGCCCTCTGCGCCAGTACCTTGCTATACGGGCATGGGGCCGGCCGGAACTGAAAGGAGTTGCCTGACGGCTCATATTCTGCTAGCATCCCCGTTTTGAACGGCTAGGGATTCATGTACGGGTAAACGGGATGATACATTGACCGTGTATCGTATCAATACTCCCACGGAAAATCACAGATACCACAAACATGTTCCTAAAGGGTGGCCCCGCCTCATGAGATTATTCGTCCAGGATCAAGGCCTGCGGGAAATTTTGCCGCCAGGTACCCGGCAAGAAACACCATCGGGGTGTATCGGTTTATATTATGGGGATAACATTTCGAACATATTGCCGAGCCCGGACGAAAAACCGATCATGCAAGGTGGCATAAATTCATCGCAGAACAGTGCACTATGACTATTGAACCGTACCTGAAAATTGCCCGCTTCGATCACTGGTTCAAGAATGTTTTCATGATACCTGGTATTGTCGTGGCATTTTACGCGCAGCCGGCTTTACTCGATTCCCCGATCTTTCTTAACCTTGCTCTGGCCTTTCTGTCCGCTGGCTTCGTGGCCTCGAGCAACTACGTGATCAACGAACTCCTCGATGCACCTTTTGATGCCCTGCATCCGGTTAAGAAGCATCGGCCGATTCCTTCGGGCGGCGTGAATATAACCCTGGTCTATGTCGAATGGATCACCTTTGCTGTCCTGGGACTGGGGCTGGCGGCTCTGCTTGGCTGGCGCTTCTTCCTGCCGGCGCTGGCGCTCTGGCTGATGGGGTGTATCTACAATATTCCTCCCTTTCGCAGTAAGGATAAACCGTACCTGGATGTCCTGAGCGAGTCGGTGAACAATCCGCTCCGGCTGCTGCTCGGCTGGTATGCCACCGCCATTACCGTGCTGCCGCCGCTATCTCTGCTGCTCGCCTACTGGATGGTCGGGGCTTTTTTCATGGCAGTGAAGCGGTTTGCCGAGTACCGCAGGATCGGTGATCCGCTGGTGAGCGCCCGTTATCGTCGGTCATTCAGGTACTACAACGAGGAGCGGCTACTGGTCAGTATCATTTATTATGCGGTCAGCTTCGGCCTGTTTTTCGGTATCTTCCTGATGCGTTACAAGATGGAGCTTATTCTCTCCATCCCGCTTATTGCCGGCTTCGTGGCCTGGTATATCCATCTCGGTTTTCTTGAGAACAGCCCGACGCAATATCCTGAACTTCTCTACAAGCAGAAGAATTTCACCATCTATTGCTGTTTTTGCGGACTTGTCCTGCAACTCCTGCTCTTTGTTGATGTACCGGTCCTCTACCGGATTTTTCAATCCACCATGCAGACCATTCAATAGCCTGAATATTTCATGGAAAACTATTTATAATTAATATATAAAGAATAACATATAGTTGTATGGCGCTCTTGCCAAAAACAGGGGCGTGCATTCTGTAACGGAATAATCATTTGTTAAACAAAGACCTTTCCACCCTCCGGGCGAGTCAATACCGTCCGCTATCCCGCGTCACTCTTGTGATAAGCATAGTGCGGATATAGCTTATCACAAGTTTCCTCGGCTAGCAGGCGGCCTTCACTCGTGAAATGTTCAGGCTAGGCAGATTAACTGGCATGCGTTTATGAACCTGGCACTCTTTGATTTTGACGGAACGATCAGCGACAGGGACAGCTTTCTTCTCTTCCTGAAGTACACTGATCCGCTCCCTTTTTATCGCTCATGTGCGGTTTTATTGCCCAGGATTCTCCTTTTTCTGGTGAAGCGCTATCCCAACCGGAACCTGAAGGAAGACTTCCTTGCACGGATGCTGAAGGGCCGGACAGAGGCCGAGCTGAAGAAACTGAGTGAACGCTTCTGTGCTGATAAGATACCGGCCATTATCCGGCCCGGCGCCTGGCAGAGAATCAGGTGGCATCAGCAGCAGGACGATGAGATCTGTATCGTAACGGCAACACCGCGTCTGATTCTTGAACCCTGGTGCCTGGCACATGATCTCAAGATCCTTGGCACGGAACTGGCAACCGATAGCGCGGACAAACTGACCGGGAAGCTTGCCGGGGAGAATTGCCGGGGAGATGAAAAAGTCCGCCGCATCAGAGCTGCCTTCCAGCTGGCCGATTATAGTGCCATTCACAGTTATGGTGATACCAGTGGTGACATGCCGATGCTTCAGCTGGCCCCGGAAGTTTCCCGCTTTTACAAACCGTTCCGGGCATAAGCAGCATCCGGCGTCATTGATTACCAGTAAGCGGACCATGGATTTCTGCGGGTTAGCCGCTCATGGTGTCTTGCTGCTTGTTGAGCTCAGGCTTTACCGGTGAGAAAACGCAACATCAAGCTTTTTTAAACAGCGACATCTGATGTGCCCATCCATCTCTTGAGCTATTCACGGTGAGTTTTGAGGGGACTGGAATGGCAGCAAGGAAGGGTGATGGTTGCAGCCACTGAAAAGAGCGTACCGGAGATGAGAGAATCTGAAGGGATGAGTGGCAGAACTGTCCAGA
Source organism: Desulfobulbaceae bacterium (assembly GCA_024643445.1). Taxonomy (GTDB): domain Bacteria; phylum Desulfobacterota; class Desulfobulbia; order Desulfobulbales; family Desulfocapsaceae; genus Ww85. Next base: position 14,527 of record JAHEMX010000030.1, read on the forward strand.
ATTACATAGATGAAACGCCTTATTGGGCAGATGGTACGCAGGCACCGCTGCCACCAATGACGGCGATGCAGTGGAAAATCTGGTTTTAGCATCCACCGGTAAATTTTTTGAGGGCATGGTTGTTTTTATGACCGGCGTTGCCCTGCCTCTGATTGTTAAGGAGTTCGGCCTTGATGATCTGGAAAAAGGAACC
>JAHEMX010000424.1 GCA_024643445.1 Desulfobulbaceae bacterium
TACCTCCGGAGCGAGCAAAGATATCGGTCCAGGTGTCCTCCGTATCCGCCAGGACCACCGAAACAAAGTCCGCCAACTCGTTCTCTGCGGCAGTGGGAACATACCCGGTTTGCCGGGCCGAAGGTCCGCCGGATAAATTCCCCCCCTGTTCCAGGATAATCGTGGGGTCAATACCGAAATAGAGCCCGATCAGTGCGATGATCAGAATACCGATACCACCACCCTTGGCCTTGCCTGAAAGCCCGACCGATCGCCGGTCTTCAACATTACTGCTCCTGCGACCATCTTTCCAACGCATGGTGATCTCCTCCGCTGTTCTTTTCCTGAAACCGAATATTCTGTCCCGGCGCTAATTACCGGACCATTACCAATCATGTTGGAACAATAGGGCGAGCAGTGAGCCATGTCAATCGGTGGTGCCCGATCTCCGGCACCATACGGCAGGCATTCACCTGCCATGTCCAACATCACTTGGCGTTCCTGCCGGGAGTAAGGAGAAAGATCTATGCCAGAGAGCAGAAAAGATGGTAGTTATGAGTCATGCTGATAAGGCGATGTAACCGACGTACTGTCAAACACCAAGACAACCGGGCCGACAAAAGTTTACCATGAAGCCACGCTACCTTTGTTCTCTTATCCCGGCACTGCTCCTATTGCACTTTCTGCTGATCGGCAGCGTACACGCTGCCGATCAGCAGCCGGGTCATGGCGCACCGGCATCACACCTGATAGACAAACCTTTTCTTGATGCGCTCTTCTTCATAAAAGCAAACGCTGAACGACTGTATCAGCAGGTAACAGGGTTTGCCGTGCTGCCGCAGACCATCCATGAGCAATGGCAAACCATTGCCCGGAGCCAGTCGCCCTTTTTCCTGCTTGTTCTTGTCCTGCTCACTATCGGTGTCAGTATAGCTGCTGAATACTTCATCCGCCGGGCCTGTGCAAAGAGTCATAACAATCTTTCCAGTCATCGGGCCAGTGATCTGCTTTCCCGTATCTGGAACACGCTGTTCGCCATCTGTTTTGAAATCATTTATGCCGCCGCCTATCTTCTCAGCGCATTTATCCTTTATGCCGTCCTGTTGCCGGAAAGAGGCGGGCCTGGGGTGATCGCCTCCAATTACGTGATCGCCAGCTATTATGTTCGGCTCCTGCTGTTCGTGACGACTGTCGCGCTTGCCCCGCAACGGCCAAGCCTGAGGATTCTGCCCTATTCCGATGAAGTGGCAGGTTTCATGTTTCGCTGGATAACCATGCTGTGCACGATCGAGATCATTCTGGTCAGATCCGGTACTATCCTGAAAAAACTTGATGCTCCTGAAAACGCATTTCTGGCAATCATTGCCATCATTGTCATCAGCAGTGCGACCGCGCTTGGTATGATGATCATGAAAAGCAGGTCCCGGGTTGCCAGTGGTCTGTCTACCTCGATCTCGCCCATCTGCCCCCCCCTTCCCGCCCAGCTTGCATTGGCAAAAATCTGGCATATTCCTGCTCTTTTTCTGATCCTCATCATGGCGTTGATCTGGGAGATCAAGGTCCTGGGCAGCGGTCAGGTTCTTTTCGGCAGGGTCATTATCGGTTTACTCGCCATCCCACTTTTCGGCGCGCTCGATATATGGGGCGGTCATCTGTTCACGGCCGTCCTGCGGAAATCGGGAGCGGACCATGTCGAACCACCAGACAATCAGTCAAGCGATGCCGGACGGCCGGTTCTGACAAAAAGCAGTCTGGTTCCATTTCTTCAATACACGCAGGTTGTTTACCGCCTACTGCTCCTGAGCCTGCTGATTTTCCTGCTGCTCGGGCTGTGGAATCTCGATATTCCCTACGGACGCATGTTTACCGGCAGCATGCTGGGCCTTGTCGTGATCGTCTTTCTCTCCTTCATCGTCTGGCAATTCTTTACCGACTGGGTTGATCACAAGATCCAGGCGGAAATGCCGGTCGACGAGGAAGAACTCGATGAAGGCGGCAAGGGAGGTTCCCGGACAGGTACCCTGCTCATTCTGCTGCGCAAATTTGTCTTCACGCTTCTTGTCATCCTGGCCGTCATGTTCATCCTGTCAGCCTTCGGGGTCAATATCGGGCCACTGATAGCCGGGGCCGGCATTATCGGCCTGGCACTCAGTTTTGGTGCCCAGTCTCTCGTTACCGATATCTTTGCAGGTATTTTTTTCCTCATTGATGATGCCTTCCGGGTCGGTGATTATATCGATATCGGTACGGCCAAGGGGACCGTTGATCACATATCCCTTCGTTCAGTGCGACTGCGTCACCATCTCGGCATGGTACAGACCATACCCTTTGGGAAAATCGACACGGTAACCAATTATTCCAGGGACTACATCATAACCAAACTGGACATCAGGATACGTTACGACGCAGATATTGATAAGGTCCGCAGGCTTATCAAGAAAATCTACTACAATATCATTGCCGATGAGACCTATGGCCCGAAACTGATTGGCAAATTGAAATCGCAGGGTATCAAGCAGATGGATGATTCGGCCATGATCATCCGTATAAAATTTACAACCCCACCCGGAGAACAATTTGTCCTTCGCCGCGAAATATACCGGCGCATCCAGGAGGCCTTCAGCAACAACAATATAGAGTTCGCCCATAAAAACGTCACCGTCCATATACCCCCGGAAGGAAGAGAGCATCCTGGACGGCTGAAATCCGCCCTGGGGGCCGCAGCCGGTCGCATCATTGCCGATGAGGAGGAGAAGCAAGGCCAGGAAAAAGCGCGGGATGAGCGGTGAGTTTGCCGCCCTGGGCGGCGCCCTCTGCTGGGCCCTGGCCTCCATCTTCTTTGCCGATATCGGTATACGGGTCAGGGCCGTCAATCTCAATCTGATCAAAGGAATGCTGGCCTCGCTGATGATGATCAGCACCCTGGCCGTCGGCACGATGGCCGGAGTGGCGACTATCTCATGGCAGTCATTTGCTGAAATCGGACAAATAACCTATTCCCTGCTGATGCTGAGCGGCATCATCGGTATCGGTATCGGTGACTCGGTTTATTTTGCCTGTCTCAGACGAATAGGCCCCCAGAAAGGCTTAATGCTGGAATCCACCGCTCCGGTCATGGCCGCACTGCTGGCCCTGCTGCTTTTTCATGAACATCTGCCTGTAAGCGGCTGGGTTGGCATCTGGCTGACGAGTGCAGGTGTGATTTTCGTGGTTCGCTGGTCCCGTGCACAAAAAGAGTACGCCAATTCGGCAGCGGGCATAACTTTTGGTTTTCTTGCCGCGGCAGCCCAGGCCGCCGGAATTGTTTTGTCACGCATGGCCCTGGCGGAAAATCAGATCGAGCCTCTCGCCAGTTCCCTGATCCGGCTTGTTTCAGGACTTTTTTTTATGGGCGGGTATATCTGCATGATGCATTTGCTGGCAAAACCGGCAACCGCATATCAATCCCTTGCGGACGCAGTGCGCTCCATCAGGCAGCGGCAGTTGTCCAGAAAACTCATCATCGCTGTTTTCATCGGCACCTTTGTTGCCTTATGGCTCCAGCAGATCGCCGTAAAACACACCGGCGCCGGGATTGCCCAAACCCTGCTGGCAACCTGCCCGCTCTTCGGCATGCTCTTTGGGGTCATGCGGGGACAAAGGCAATCACTGCCGGTCTGGCTCGGCCTGCTTCTGGGACTCAGCGGTATCAGCCTGTTGTTTCTCTATTAGTTGCCTGGCCATCAGCCAAGCCGACTCCGGTATTTCCGTAATAACCCCCGGAGTTGGTCATAACTGAGTTCAAGCATCTCGGCCGCTTTTTTCTGGTTATAGCGATTCTTCTGAAGTGCCTGGCTGAGCAGACGGATCTTAAACGCTTCTACCGCCTCTTTAAACCCACTCCCGGCAACAATGTTTTCCGGC
>JAHEMX010000031.1 GCA_024643445.1 Desulfobulbaceae bacterium
ACTTTCAATCGGCTTCGGCCGGGTAGCGAACCCCTCGACTTCAAGTCGATGATCATTCAGTATTTTGTGCATATATTGAACCGTATAATAGGATCAATGAAGCCTCACAAAGGTAAGCGTACGCAAGCGGCCCGAACCCCCGGCATTGTTATCGGCGCCTGTGTCTGGATTGCCCTGGGCATATTCCTCACATGTTCTGGTAAAGCACAAGAATCACGTGCTGACGATGTCTTGAGCGAGCAAAGTCAAGAAACAGCCGAGCAGGCTCAATTCAATGATGAATTCAGTATCGCCCTGCACCCCTGGCAAGGCGATTATGATGAGATGGTTCATCGTAAAATGGTCCGCATTCTGGTCCCCTACTCCATGACCCACTACTTCCTGGACGGCGCCAGGGAACGCGGAATTATTGCCGCGGCAGGCAGGGAATTCGAGCAAGTGATCAATCGGAGCGAGGGGCTCCGAACCCGGTTGGTCCGTGTGGTATTCATCCCCGTACTGACAAGCCAATTGATTCCTTGGCTCGTGGCTGGCCGGGGTGATATCGCTGCGGGAAACCTGACCATTACCAAAGACCGGAAATCGGCAGTCGATTTTTCCGAACCGGTTCTGCGAAATTCCACTGAGCTCATTGTAACGGGTCCCGGCGCCCCGCCCCTCACCTCGGTAGAGGATCTTGCCGGAAAGGAGGTTTACGTTCAGGCTTCAAGCATCTATGCAGAGTCTCTGATAAGACTCAACCGGACCTTTCAGGAACGAGGGTTGCCACCGATAAGGATCGAACCGGTAAACGAACTGCTTGAACCGGATGAGATTCTCGAACTGGCACAGGCGGGATTGATCCCCATCACGGTGATGGATCGCCATTTGGCTGAGTTTTGGGGGCAGGTGTTTCCGGATCTCACTGTTCACTCCCGGATTGTGGTTGCCGCCGGACGTGATATCGCCTGGGCTTTTCGAAAGGATAGCCCGAGACTGAAAGAGAAGCTCGACGCCTTTCTTACTCCCCGCCGCCACCGCACAACCTTTGGGAATATACTTTTCCGGCGCTACATGCAGACCCTCACCTGGGTTAAAAACCCAACCGCCACTGCTGATCAGGCAAGGTTTGATCAGTGCGTACCTTTCTTTCGGAAATACGGGGAACGATACGATCTCGACCCACTGTTTCTGGCGGCCTTGGGATACCAGGAATCAAGGCTCGATCAGAACACAAGAAGCCCGGCCGGAGCCATCGGGGTGATGCAGCTTTTGCCCGTCAACGGGGCTTCACTTGAGGTTGGTGACATAAAACAACTCGAACCCAACATTCATGCAGGTTCACGCTATCTGCGCTACGTGATGGATACGCATGTCAGCGGCTCCGATGTTGACCGACTGAACCAGATCCTTTTCGCACTGGCATCTTATAACGCCGGCCCCACCCGTATCCGGCGTCTAAGAAACACAGCCGCCGAGATGGGGCTTAACCCCAACGTGTGGTTCAACAATGTGGAGCTCGTGGTCGCACGGAAAATTGGCCGAGAGACCGTACAACACGTGCGTAACATCTACAAATACTACCTGACCTATCAAAAAGTAGAAGAAAAACGAGCCCAGCGGGTGCAACGCAGAACAGGCAGCTGACCCATCGCAATCTGACATTACTTGTTTAAATGATAGGGGCATAGAATATGGAGGAGGCGAGCCACACAACCCATTGTCTAAAGATTTTCTGCACATAAATGTTTCGGTATTCCCGGCATATGCAGATCCCTTTTATGTTGACTAGAACACACTTTTTCTTTAAAATATTCTGTTCTTGACCCTGGCTGAGCGAGGTTTCGAAGTTCGTCTTTTCAGCAATGCCTTATAAACAAATTCCTATTACCATCACTTTATAACCATTAGAGAGTGTTAAAATGGCAACATCAGACAATTCGTCTGTGGCGGAATGCCCGCCATTACCCTGCGACGAGCCTGTTTTAGGGAATCAGGAAACTCATGGGTTTTTTACACATGTCATACTGGGTGAAACGAAGCATTCCAGAGGAGCGGGATGCCTCAGTTCAGGATGACAAAAGTCCCGGCAAACCCTGGAAAGTCATTTTTTCCAAGGCATCTGTACCAGTTGATTACATTTGTCAAGATACCGACTATAAGGAAAGGTCATGTCTAAACAACCCGATCATTTAAATCAAAAACGTCTGAGATCCCCACAAACTTCGGCGATTGCCGGGCTTGTCTTTTCAGTATTGATAGGGGCAGTCATCATTTTGATTCATGGCTCATTTCCAACTGACCCGACCGACATCAGTGGTGACGGGTTAGGAGAAAAAGCGGATATTGTTGCGCGGGCAATTGTTTTTGTACCGTTTGCCGGAGTTACTTTCTTGCGGTTCATAGGGGCTGCCCGTGATCAATTAAGTCACCGGGAGGATCAGTTTATCTCGACGGTCTTCACTGGCAGCGGCCTGTTTTTTTTGCGATGATATTCATCTGGGCAGCCATTGGCGAGATCCTCCTGTACAGTTATTCAGTGGACCCAGGATTACTGTTTGAGGGTGGTTTTTATTTAAGCGGCAGGAGACGCATGCACATGAAATCATTACTGTCTGCGCCATGGGCATGGTAGGGGGTTACATGTTCTCGTCCGGTATGATCTGGCTACGGACCGGTGTGATGCCGCGCTGTTTGGCCACCCTGATCTGGGCAGCAACCGTATCTCTCTGGATCTGTGCAATGCTTGACTGGTGGATCCAGTTAGTCTTCCCCGCCTGGGTAGTTCTCATTAGTGTTTATATTCTGACAGTAGGCCAACGGGAGAAATCAGCAGGCTGAGAGAGTCTCCAGGAGAATATGAAAAAAATATCATTGCGTTCACACCTACCGCTGGAACCCAAACAGTTTATCGCCGATGCGATTTCCGGTCTGACTTTTGCCGTGGTCAATGTGCCACAGGCGATGGGCAACGCGGTCCTTGCGACGGTTAATCCCGTATTTGGCCTTTATACGCTGATGATAGCAACTCCTATGGGAGCCTTGTTCACCGGTTCGGTCTTTATGAATGTGTCGACAACCGGTGCACTGTCAGTGGCAGTGGGGGATGCACTGGTCTATTTCTCGGACGACCAGAAAGCGGCGGCTCTGATTACTTTGTGTTTATTGATTGGTCTGTTTCAACTGGCCGCCGGCGTGTTGCGGCTGGGGAGCCTGATTCGCTTTGTGTCTCAATCAGTGATGACCGGTTTTATCAACGGTATCGCGTTGCTTATCGTGTTAGGTGCGATTCCTAATTTGACGGGCTACAGGAGTTCATTTAACAGTGAGTTTCTCCGTTTGGCGGATACCGTGCTTAATTTAAATCAGGGCGATCTGCCCACTTTGCTCCTGGGAATGCTGACGATTGCCCTGATCCTCGGCTTTGGTTACCTGCCGGTGCGTAAGTTTTCGATGATTCTGGCGCTGGCAGTGGTGACCATTCTGGCGATGTTGGCAAAGGACGTCTTCGGTGTAATTTCACTCGTTCTCGTGGGAGACATCGCAACCATCCCACGTTATCTGCCTCGCCCGATGCTGCCCGAACTTTCGCTGATACCGACGTTGCTTTTGCCGGCCCTGGCGATCAGCATCATTGGTCTGGTACAGGGAGCTGGTGTTGGTCAGAGCTACCCCAATCCGGATGGTAATTATCCTGATGTCTCACGGGATTTTTCCGGACAGGGAGTGGGCAATATCGCCGCGAGTTTCTTCCAGGGTATTCCCGGCGGCGGCTCGATGTCGGGTACGGCCGTATCTGTCAATGCAGGCGCTCAATCGCGCTGGGCCAATATCCTGGCGGGACTGTTTGTGCTCCTCATCGTTATGCTCTTTGCAGATGCTGTCAAACTGATTCCCATGACGGCGTTGGCCGGTTTATTGGTGGTGGTGGGCTTTCAAAACATCCAGCCCAAGAAGGTTGCACTTGTCTGGAAAACAGGCCTGGTAGCGCGCACGGCCATGGTCCTCACGTTGCTGGCTACCATAGCATTGCCCTTGCAGTTTGCTATTCTGGTGGGAATGGCCATTTCCGTGATACTCCATGTTTTTCAATCTTCCAACCAGGTGAAGATCGTCGAATTTGTCCTGACTGAGGATGGATTCCCCATTGAACAGCCGGCGCCAGCTGAATTACCTGATCGTCACATAACACTTCTGTACCCTTATGGCAGTCTTTTCTTTGCCTCAGCTTCCAATTTTGAACAGCGTCTGCCAGCCGCCGACACAGCGCAACAGGCCGTAGTCATTCTTCTTTTGCGAGGGCAACCGGAAGTGGGCAGCACTTTTGTTGGGGTTTTACACCGCTATGCGGCGAAGTTGCAGGCAAATGGAGGCAAACTGATGCTGGTTGGAGGCAGTCCCGGTTTGCGGGATCAGCTTGACAGAACGGGGGTAACAGAATTGATTGGTGAAGAAAACTTGTTTAGAGAGCAAGTGAGACTTGGGGCAGCAATGAATGAAGCCCTGGCGGCGGCTCGAGACTGGCTGGATAGCAACAAACCTGATACTTCTGACCATGGCTAAGCTGGCTGTGACGATGGAGGAAAAGGTTGCTGTCGAGGTCCCGCGCGTGTGTGCTGGCCCGGTTTTTTAAAATTCTGATCTGGTCTGTATGGAGAAAAGCCGGTGAACCGTTTAAAACGATTTACTCTATGGACTGCCCTGGTTATCACCACTGTCCTGGTGTTGCTTATCGTTTTTTTCTATCGCCCCACCCGCCTGGCCCTGGAGCGAGCAGAGGCTTTTTCATTCCGTCGCATGACCGTTGCAAAAATGGGCAATCAGAATACCTACCGATTCTTTTACGTGAGCAATCGCCGCCTGGAACAGGGTCAGGGAAGTCTTGAAAAAAGGTTCGGCAATCAGCGTGAAGACACGCTCAAGTTCGGCCGTTTTGATACGGAGATAAAACCTTCCCTGGGACTCGGAATGATCATCAATCCGACCGACTGGTTCCAGAACGAGGAGCTCCAGATAAAGGACGTACAGCCACTGGACCAGGATACGTTCGTTACAGAAGTGCGTGAGCTCGTCCAGGCATCACCACACCGAGCCCTGATGACGGTTGTTCACGGTTACCGGAACTCGTTTTCCACTTCTCTGCGCATGACCGCTTTTCTCGGCCATATTCTCGACATAAACAGCCCGGTATTATTGTTCGACTGGCCGGGCGATCAGGGTTCTGGATTAAGGGGCTACCGGAGGGCGCAGCAGATCTCCCACGCCTCAGGAGAACAACTGGCCAGCACCCTCGAGCTGATCATTCGTAACATCAATCCCGCCAGATTGTGGCTCATTGCCAACAGCATGGGTGGCCAGGTCGTTGTTGATGCATTCAGTATCCTTTACCAGAATAGTGATCTGGCGGATTTGGGTGCGGAATTCCAGGATGTGGTTCTGACGGCTCCTGATGTTGATCAACGCGCTTTTAATCAGCAATTCAAAAAAGAAATCACCTCTCTAGCCAAAAACCTGACAGTATATGTATCATCCAACGATCGGGCTCTCATGGCCAGCCGTATTGTCAACCGGGGAAACCGTCTTGGCCAGACTGATCCGGATATCCTCAACCCTGACCAGTATGAAGCGGCCGCTGCTATCGCCGATCTTATCGAGCCCAACAGCGACGCGATTAGCCTGGTGGACGTTACCCCGGTAAACCGTACGAGGAATTTCCATAACTTCAGCCTTGAAACGCCTGAATTTTTTGATGATCTTTTTCTGCGGTTGATCAATGACGCCACTCCGTATAACCGCCTCATTTACCCTGTTAAGAGCCGAGACAATTCGACCTACTGGGTTCTTACCAGCAGCCGGTGAAGCCCATGCATGGCAGATACCTGACAACTCCAAAACATTGTCTTTTCCTCTTAGCGCTTGTCTCTGTTATGCTGGTCACGCTGTGCGGGTGCGATCCCACGCTCCAGCCCTGGCATACGCAAAAGCTCACGGCCGAGTTCACCGCTGACAGACTCGACGAGATCAATTCATTCAACCGTTACTTGGAACTGGAGGATCGGTTATTCAAACAATTAGAAAATGAAGTCTATAGTCGGGTCGGTACCGGTCAGGATTTAACCCTGGTACGCTACAGTTCGGGCAGTGCCTCAGACGCGCTCAAAAATCTTCCGAACTGGAATCGCACCCTCGAGTTAAAAACGGCACAACCGGTCGGCGGAGCCTTGCTGCTGCATGGCATGTCCGATTCCCCCTATAGCCTGAGGAAGCTTGCCGAAACCCTGCATCGTGCAAACTACTGGGTCATCGTCTTGCGCTTGCCGGGACACGGCACGGCACCTTCCGGGCTGCGCTTCGTGCGTTGGGAAGACATGGCCGCCGCCGTAAAATTGGCGGCGGCCCACCTCAAATCGGCAGTCGGCAAGAAGCCGATCCACCTGGTGGGTTACTCGACCGGTGCCGGTCTTGCTTTGAATTACACACTGGACTCGCTGAGCACGATGTCCGTCCCAACTCCAGCAAGTTTAATTCTGATATCGCCGGCCATCGGCGTCCATCCGGCCGCACGCTATGCACGGGTGAAAACCTGGCTATCCGTTATTCCCGGTTTGCATCATCTCGCCTGGTTGTCGATTGAACCGGAATTCGACCCTTACAAATACAATTCCTTTGCCGCTAATGCGGGCACCCAGGTGTACCGCCTCACCCGGTCTGTAGCCGGAAGGATTGCCCATTACGCTCAAGCCCCAAACGGAAAACCTTTTCCCCCGATACTGGTGTTTAAATCCACCGTGGATGCAACCGTGTCAAACCAGGCCGTACTAGATGATCTCCTTGTCCCGCTGGGCGACAACGGTAATGCACTGGTCCTCTTCGACATTAACAGATTTGCTGCGAAATCAACGTTCATGGTCACCAATCCGGGGACATTCACCAATCAATTGACAAACGATGAAAAATTGCCGGCCTCGCTCACTCTGCTCACCAATGAAACATCGGAGAGCCGGCGGGTGCACCTGAGAAGAAGGCCGCCTTTTTCGACCCGGTTCACCGAGATCACCCCCCTCGATTTGCAGTGGCCCGCCGATGTGATCTCCCTCTCGCATGTCGCTTTGCCGTTTCCACCTGATGATCCATTATACGGAATACACCCGCCTGCCGATGGGGATCGTCTCTTTCTGGGACAACTCGCGTTGAGGGGCGAGCGTGGCCTGCTGAAGATATCGTCGGACTGGGTGTTGCGCCTGAGATACAACCCTTTCTACGACTATCTCGAAAATCGTTCCATGAATTGGCTGGCTGACCATAATGGTAACTGAGAACTTCCCGGTTCGTATCCTGTTATTGCGATTCCCGGAAACAGGGGGATCACATGTCCGGCAAAACGATCCGTGCACTACCTTTACTGCAGTTTTTTAGGAAGACGGAAGCCCGCTCTTTCTTTGGCGAGAATCATCAGAATCTGGAGAGTTGAAATGAAATCAAAACTTGTCACTTCGATCATTTTCCTTGTCGTAGCGCTGTTACCGCTGCAATCATTCTCGCAGGAAGAGAACGACTGGAATTTCGAGCTGGCCCCGTTCTATCTATGGGCCATAAACATCGATGGCGACATCGGTATCCGCGGCCGGACCGCAAATGCAAGTCTGAAGTTCGAGGATGTGTGGGATAATCTCGAAGGAGTACTCACCTTCCGTTTCGGCACCTTCTACCGAAACAAGTTAGGTTTGATTATTGACTATAATTATCTCGATCTGGGCAAAGAAAAGGTGTCGGACAGGGTCAATCTCGATGTGAGTTTCAAATCTCAAATCCTCAATCTTGCCGCTGCCTATCGGATACAGGATGGTAAACACACCTGGGACGGACTGGCTGGTATTCGCTATACCGCTCTGGACGCCGCCATCAACCTGAACAATCTCGGTGTCACCCTCAATGGCGATCAGGACTGGGTAGACCCGATTGTCGGGGTCCGTTATTCGTATTCGTTCAATGATCAGTGGTCCCTGAGGCTCTACGGCGACATAGGCGGGTTCGGCGTGTCATCAGACCTTACCTGGCAGGCACTCGGTCTGGTCGATTTCCAGCCGTGGAAGAACGTTGCTATTGTAGCTGGCTATCGAGCAATCTATACAGATTACGAGACCGGCAGCCCATCAGAACGATTCGTTTACGATGCCACTGTGCAAGGCCCGATAATCGGTCTTGATATCCGCTGGTAGGGAACTGCCTCTCGAGCTGGCGTGCCTGCTGAGAGTTAGGGGATACTATGGTTGGCACAGCAATCGGATGCGCGGAGACAGGAAAAACAGAAAGAGAGAAAAAGTATCAGCGAACATCCCCGCTAACCACACACGAATCGCGGCTGCAGCTGTGGTATCCGGGTTGCATTGTTGTTTGCTGCTCGTCTCGTGTTGATCCGCATTTACGTGCCGGAAATCCTTTTTAGTTTAATAGGCTGGCTAGGAAATGAAACCAGGCGTACTTCCATGGTGCCGGTGTTTATACCTTTACAGGGATTGTTTCTATTTATGGAATCGGTTTATCCCTGGGACGAAAAAACTCCTTCTTCCCATGAACCTGGCTGGCAGCACTTTGGTCGGCCGAACTGATCCTGACGGTCGATTTATAGAGGATTACCGGTTGAGCATTGGCTTGGCGCTGGAGAGATTTCAAGCAAAAGTTGGAACGTTCTGATAAAGTGAAAACTTAGCAAATACCTATCACCCTGGAGGCGATCATGAAACAAATTGTTTGTTCTTGGGCTGCACAGGTCTTTTTTGCGGTCGGCCTTACGTCGGCCGCTGCATTTGCGCAAACACCGGGCACATCACTGGTTCCTGCCGACAAAGACGCCAGTGCAGTCCAGCACTTCGACCCCCTTGGCAAAGTACCTTCTAAGTTCACCCTCGAGCTGCGCAAGGGCCTCAAGGCCTCGTTGCCGTTTGCCGACAAGCGCGATTTTGATGAGGCTAAACGCGGCTTCATCGCCGAGCCGTCCTACACCAAGATCATGGCGGATGCCGGCCATGTGGCCTGGGACATGGGCAGCTACGGATGGTTGCTGACAGGAAAGGATTTTGAGAGCATTCATCCTTCATTGCAGCGTCAGGCCGTGCTGAACATGGCTTACGGGCTCTACGAGGTCGTGCCGGGCCGCATCTACCAGGTGCGTGGTTTCGATCTTGCCAGCATCAGCTTCATCAAAAGCGACACCGGCTGGATCATCTTCGATCCGCTGACCGCCGCCGAAACGGCGCGTGCCTCGCTTGAATTCATCAACGAAAAGCTCGGTAAGCGCCCCGTGGTCGCTGTTGTTTACTCGCACTCGCACGTCGATCACTTCGGCGGCGTGCGCGGCGTAATCGACGAGGCCGATGCCGTCAGCGGCAAGGTCATGGTCATCGCGCCGAAAGGCTTCATGCAGGCAGCCATTGACGAAAATGTCTATTCCGGCAATGCCATGTCACGCCGCACCCAGTGGCAGTATGCCGTGCTGCTCCAACGCAACCCCTACGGACACGTCGATCAGGCCATCGGTAAAAACGTGGCCAACGGCAACTTCGGCCTGATCGCGCCCAATCGCCTCGTCAGCAAGGACTTCGAGGAGATCACTGTCGATGGCGTGAAGATGGTCTTTCAGAACACGCCGGATACCGAAGCGCCGGTTGAAATGAACACCTGGTTCCCGCAGTTCAAGGCCTTCTGGGCCGCGGAGAACATCACCGGCACCATTCACAACATCTACACCCTGCGCGGCGCGCGGGTGCGCAATGCGCTCAACTGGTCCAAGCAAATCAACAACGCGCTCTACAAGTTCGGTGGGGAAATGGAGGTCATGTTCGCCTCGCACAGCTGGCCGCGCTGGGGCAACGAGCGTATTCAGGAAGTGATGCGCGCCCAGCGCGACGCCATCGCCAACCTCAACAACCAGGCCCTGCACTACGCCAACCTCGGCGTCACCATCAACGAGATCCACAACGTCTACGAGGTGCCCAAGCCGCTCCAGCAGCAGTGGGCGGCCCGCAGCTACCACGGCGACGTGCAGAACAACTCGCGCGCCGTCATCAACCGCTTCCTCGGTCATTACGACGGCAACCCGGTCAATCTGATTCCTCTTTCGCCCAAGGATTCTGCGCCGCTCTATGTTGAAATGATGGGCGGCTCGGCAAAAATCATTGACAAGGGCCAGCAGTTGATGGCACAGGGCAAATATCTGGACGCCACCGAAATCCTCAACAAGATCGTTTTTGCCGAACCCGGCAACGTGGCTGCACGCCGCCTGCTGGCCGACGCCTACGAACAGCTCGGCTACCGCGCCGAGAGCACCAGCGTGCGGAACAGCTTCCTGCAGGGCGCCTATGAGCTGCGCAACGGCCTGCCCGGCGGCGTTGCGCCACAAACCAGCTCCCCGGACGTCATCCGCGCCATGACCACCGAGCAATGGCTCGATTTCATCGGCATCAGCATTGACCCGAAGAAGGCCGATGACCTGCACTTCACCATCAATCTGGTCACGCCGGACAATGGCGAGCAATACGCCGTCGAAATGAGCAACGGCACCCTCACCAACATCAAGGGCTTCCTCGCCCAAAAACCGGATCTCACCATCACGGTTAACCGCACCGACCTCAATCTGGTGATGATGGGACAATCTTCCTTCGATGACCTGATCGGTAACGGCAAAGCGATGTTTGAGGGCGACCGTACCGGCTTCGACCGGTTGCGCGCCATCCTTGTACCATTCACGCCTGATTTCGAGATTCTGCCGGGTACGGCTCCTCAAAAACCGCTTGCACCGCCCAAACCCTTTGAAGTGACCGATCTGATTTCGCCGCTTATTGGCGATTGATGGGGTGCTTTCTGGTAGATAAAAGCAGGAAGTGTGAAACGTGTAATCCTATTCATCAAAAGGAGATAATTACCATGATGATTCATCGGCTGGTTTTCTGCCTTCTTGTACTGTTCCCGGTCTGGTCTCTTGTCCCTTTTCATCAGCCATTGCGTGCAGAAGATTTACAAGCCAATGAGGATGCAGATCTCGCCCAGGAACTGACCAACCCGCTTGCTGACCTGATGACCATACCAATCCAGATGAATTACAATGGCGATATCGGCCTGGAAGACGACGGCAAAATGCTGCAGACCAATATCCAGCCGGTGTACCCGTTTCATTTGAATAATGAATGGAATCTGATATCCCGGACGATCCTGTCGGTAATTTATCAGGACGAGATCTTCCCTGGAGCCGGTTCCCAGTTCGGTCTCGGTGATGCCACGCTGAGCCTGTTCCTCTCTCCCGCCGGGTCAAGTAGCTGGATTACCTGGGGCCTTGGTCCCATTTTCTATGTGCCGACGGCAACTGATGAACTGCTTGGCGCACAAAAATGGGGCGCAGGCCCAACGGCAGTTGCTTTGAAGATGATGGGCCCCTGGACGGTCGGCGGACTGGTCAACCATATCTGGTCCTTTGCAGGTGACAGCGACCGCCCGGATATCAATAATACTCTGCTGCAACCGTTTATCGCTTATACCTGGCCAAGTGCCTGGACCCTGTCCGCCCAGTCTGAAGCCAGTTACAACTGGGAGAGTGAAAACTGGTCGGTACCCGTAAATGTCACTGTTTCCAAGCTCGTCTGGTGGGGGAGATTGCCGGTCAGTCTGCAGGGCGGGGTCGGCTACTGGCTTGAATCTCCTGATACCGGACCGGAAGGGTTCCGCTTCCGGCTGCAGGTAAATTTCGTGTTGCCCACCTTTAACTGACACAAGCGCCTGGCCTGGTGAGCTGATTCTTCAAACGACCCACAAGGTTGACATGACGCAACCGGTCTTCATCCGGTTGCCGGTGCAAGGCCTCGCCTTTCCCGCAAGATTGGAACCGGCAAGCTGCAGAAAGAGCACCCTGTTGAAATGAAACACGTGCTGATGATCACCAGGGATGACAAGAACGAACAGGTTAAACTGTATCAGGCCGTCAACCTGACGCTGACCGGCGCTCAGTAACTCGCGCGACATTTCACCGGCTCGCCGCTGCAGCCCGCCAAGATTCCGAGCACAGCCGTCGGGCCAATAAAACGCGGTGGGGGTGTGGGGGTGATCTCACCCGGATTTGAGAAGAAAATATTTTTTGAAAAGCAGCGTAAGAAATCACTTATTTTCACTCGACCCCATCATCAATATCAATTATTATTCCTGATCACGTTTGTTTTATTTGATAGATAGGTGATGACGATTATGGGTGGACCAATCTTAAGTATCTATGCCATCATCCTGCGCAGATAAAGGGCGTCTTCTTCAATGAGAAGTGCAACAAACATCCCCAAACATATTCACGTTCTGGCCAAGCCGACCGGGTCACGGTGCAATCTGGCCTGCGATTACTGTTTTTTCCTGAAAAAAGGGAGTCTCTATCCGGATAGTCGTTTCCGGATGAGCGACGAGGTCCTCGAAGCCTATATCTCACAGCTCATAGAAGCTCAGCATACCCCGAATGTGTCGGTCGCCTGGCAAGGGGGGGAGCCGATCCTGATGGGACTGGACTTTTTCCGGAAGGCCATCGCCCTGCAGCAGAAGTACCGCAAACCCGGCATGAGCTTTGAAAACACCATCCAGACGAACGGCACCCTGTTGAACGATGACTGGTGCGAATTTTTCCGCGAACACCATTACCTGGTGGGCATCAGTCTCGATGGTCCCCGAGAACTCCACGATACGCACCGTGTCGATAAAACCGGGGGACCGACGTTCGACCGGGTGATGTCCGGCATCCGGCTGTTGCAAAAGCACGGCGTCGAGTACAACGTACTGGTCACCGTCAACCGCACCAACGGGGCTCACCCGCTTGAAGTCTACCGCTTTCTGCGGGACGAGGTCAAAACATCCTGGATTCAGTTTATCCCGGCCATCGAGCGGCTTAATCAAAGTGGCGAAATCACCCTTTACCAGCAAGGTTCCGATGTTTCGGAACGGACAGTGACAGCTGAACAGTGGGGACACTTTCTCATCACCATTTTTGATGAGTGGGTCAGAAAGGATGTGGGAAAGATTTTCGTGCAGACCTTCGAGGCCATGGTGCGTGCCTGGATGAAATTACCTTCCTCAGGCATGTGTATCTTCGATCCTGTCTGTGGCCACGGCCTCGCCATCGAGCATAACGGAGATCTCTACTCCTGCGATCACTTTGTCGAACCCGATTATCTGCTCGGTAATATCCAGCAGACGCCTATGGCTGAACTGGCCGGATCTGAACAGCAGAAAACCTTCGGGCTCAACAAGGCAGAGACTCTGCCGCGCTACTGCCGTGAATGCGAGGTACTCTTTGCCTGCCATGGGGAGTGCCCCAGGAACAGGTTTATAGCGACGCCGGATGGCGAGGCCGGTCTCAACTACCTCTGCGCCGGCTACAAGGCCTTTTTCAATCACATCGACTGGTCGATCGAGGTTTTGTCCCAGCTTATCAGGCAGGGTGTCGATGCAAAGAAGGTGATGCAGGTGATGCAGCGGGAAGACGCCAAGCAGGCCGCCAAGACCTCACAGGTCGGGCGAAATGATCCCTGCCCGTGCGGCAGCGGCCTCAAGTTCAAAAAGTGTCATGCCCGGCAGCAATCGCTGCAAAATAACCTGCGGTAACGGGAGTTCTTAAGAAATTTTATGGCCGATTTTTATCCGGTTAGCCCCGACAATAAAGAATAAAAAGAGCCGTTTTCCAGGGGAGAACGGTATGAAAAAATCCTCAATGGAGATCAGACTATGGATGGAAAGAAAAAACCGAACATTCTCGTTATCTGGGGTGACGACATTGGTATCACCAACCTGAGCTGTTACAGCGATGGGCTCATGGGCTACCGTACACCCAACATCGACCGCATCGCCAACGAAGGCATGCGTTTTACCGATTCCTATGGCCAGCAGAGCTGCACGGCCGGCCGCTCCGCATTCATTACCGGCCAGAGCCCCTACCGCACCGGTCTGACCAAGGTTGGGATGCCGGGCGCGGAAATCGGCCTGCAGGCCGAGGACGTCACCATTGCGGAGTTGCTCAAACCGCTCGGCTACGTCACCGGGCAGTTCGGCAAGAACCACCTCGGCGACAAGAACAGGTATCTGCCGACTGTCCACGGTTTCGACGAATTCTTCGGGAACCTCTACCACCTGAACGCCGAGGAGGAGCCCGAGAATGTGGACTACCCGCCGGAAGCGGATTTTCCCAATTTCAGCAAAATGTTCGGCCCGCGGGGCGTCATCCACTCTTATGCGACGGAAACGGACGACCCCACCGAGCACCCACGCTGGGGCCGGGTCGGCAGGCAAAAGATCGAGGATACCGGACCGCTCACGAAGAAGCGCATGGAGACCTGCGATGTGGAGTTCCTCGATGCGGCCAAGGACTTCATCACTCGCAAAAGCCAGGGAGACAAGCCCTTTTTCCTGTGGTTCAACACCACCTGGATGCACTTCCGCGTCCACCCGCCGAAGGAGATCATTGGTCAAGCCGGGCGCTGGCAATCCTTCTACCACGACACCATGGTGGAGCACGATAAGCACATAGGCCAATTGCTGGACCACCTGGACGAACTCGGAATCACCGAAGATACGATCGTGGTGTACTCCACCGACAACGGACCGCACATGAACACATGGCCCGACGGCGCCATTACCCCTTTCCGTAACGAGAAGAATTCCAAC